>JANOEG010000322.1:0-8162 GCA_031413095.1 Burkholderiales bacterium
GCGCGCGCGTACCCGACGCGAACCGCGTCGGCGAGGAGGGCGACGGCTGGAAGGTCGCGAACGCGACCCTCTCCCGCGGGGATGGCCAGTGCCAGGTAGGTCAGTGCGGTGCCGAGAAAGAGCAGTGGAAACCACGCCACCGGCAGCGCCGTGCTGCGTTGCAGGAGCAGGTAGAAGAACGGGTCGCCGACGGTGGCCAGGCCGAGCCCGGCCGCGGCCAGCAGCACCGTGCGCAGGCGTTTCATGCGCAGCAGGCCCATCGCCTGTGCAAAGGTCGGGCGGAGGGCAGCCGCTGCGGTGCCGCTCGGGCTGCGCACCAGTAGCAGCAACGCGGCGAGTCCGGCGAGCGCGATGCAGAAGCTGGTGACGAAGACCACGTCGTAGGCCTCGGGCAGCGCCGCCAGGATCGCGAACGCGACCAGCGGCCCGAGTAACGCGCCCGCGCTGTCGAAGGCGCGGTGCACACCGAACGACAGGCCGATCCGCTGCGGCTCGCTGGCCAGCGAGATCAGCGCGTCGCGCGGCGCGGTGCGGATGCCCTTGCCGACGCGGTCGGCCGCCATCACACCCGATAGCGCTGGCCACGACGTGCCCGCGGCGAGCCAGCCGAGCTTGCACACGGCAGACAAGCCGTAGCCCGTCGCCGCCACCGCTTTGTGGCGCTGCCAGCGGTCGGCACACCAGCCGCCGGCCAGGCGCGCCATCGCCGCCGCGCCTTGATAGACCGCGTCGAGCAAACCGATCTGCAATGGCGAGAGCTGCAGCGCGAAGACGAGGTACAGCGGCAGGATCGACGTGACCATTTCGGAGGACACGTCGGTGAGCAGGCTGGTCACGCCGAGCGCGTACACGGTGGGCGAGATGCCGCTCCAGCGCGCGCCGCGCAACTTCTGCATGGCCTGGGTGTCGAGCGAGTAGGTCATGCCGGTCGATCGGTCGAGCCGACGTTGAGCACCTCGCAGGCCGCGATCTCCGACATCTCAGGCCACTCCGGATAGCTTTGCAAGCGCTCGCTGAAGACTTGTGCATGCGCCGCCAGCCCGGCCTCATCGACCCGGTGCGCGCCGTGCAGCAGCAGCGGCGGCAAAAAACGCATGCCGACCAGGGCCGCGGTCTGCTCGTACGGCGGCAGGAACGCGTCGAAGAAGTGCCGGTTCGTGCCCTGTGGCCGGTAGCTGTCTTCAGCGCCGCCGGTCGAGGCCGCAAGCCACAAGTCCTTGCCGGCCAGCGCCGTGCCGCCAGGCCCATAGGCCCAGCCGAAGGCGAAGACCTCATCGACCCACAGCTTGAGCAGCGGCGGCATGCCGTACCAGTGCAGCGGTTGCAACCAGACGACGAGCTGCGCGGCGGCCAGCGCCTGCTGCTCGGCGGCCACGTCGAGCAGGTAGTCGGGGTAGAGCGCGTAGAGGTCGCGCACCTGAACGCGGCCTGCCAAGGGCAACGACGCGGCACTGCGCATCATCTGCACAGTGACGCGTGAGTGTTCGAGGTGCGGGTGTGCGGCGAGGACGAGGATCTGCGTCAAGGCTTGCGGGTTGCCTCGGTGGGCATCGTGCGGGACCTCGTTACCATAGCCGCAAACAACCGCCGGAGGAGTTCGCATGCCTGTGATCGTGGTGGCCAACCCCAAGGGTGGGGTGGGTAAGAGCACAGTGGCAACGAACCTTGCCGGTGCCTTGGCGAGGGCGGGGCGGTCGGTGATGCTCGGTGATGTGGACCGCCAGCAATCGGCGCGGCAATGGCTGGGACTGCGGCCCGCCGCGTTGCCGCATATCCAAACCTGGGACGTGGCGCGCGAGGGTGTGGTGCGTCCGCCCAAGGGCGTGACGCATGTCGTGCTCGACACTCCCGCCGGTTTGCACGACAAGAAGCTCGACACCGTGCTGGCCATCGCCGACCGCGTGCTGGTGCCGCTGCAACCGAGCCTGTTCGATATCCAGGCCACGCATGCCTTCGTGCAGGACCTGCGCGCGCGCAAGCCGCGGATGAAGATCGCGGTGGTGGGCAACCGGGTCAAGGAAACCACGGTCTCGGCTGATCACCTGCGCCAGTTCCTCGACACGCTCGGTGTGCCGGTGCTGGCAATGTTGCGCGACACGCAGCTCTACGTGCAGCTCGCCGCGCGTGGCGCGACGCTGTGGGACGTGGCGCCGAGCCGCGCCGAGCGCGATCTGGTGCAGTGGCAGCCTGTGGTGGATTGGGCTGCATGAGCGCAGCGCACGGCCGCCCGAAGATGCGCTCGCTCCCCCTTGCGGGGACGGCGCGAAGCGCCTTGGGGGCGTGGTGAAGAGGTTCGCTCGATTGGCCGACATGGAAGCGCTGGTCGGCCAGGAGTTTGCGCACAGCGACACGCTGCTGATCGATCAGGCGCGCATCGATGCCTTCGCCGAGGCCACCGAAGACCGGCAGTGGATTCACGTCGATCCCGCGCGCGCCGCACAAGGCCCGTTTGGTGCGACCATCGCGCATGGTTTCCTCACGCTCAGCGTGCTGCCCAAGCTGATGTACGGCGCGTTCGCCATCGACGACGTGCGCATGGGCCTCAACTACGGTGTCAACCGCGTGCGCTTCCCGGCGCCGGTGCCGGCAGGCAGCAGCGTGCATGCGCGCTTCAAGCTGCTGGCCTTCGAGCCGATCGACGGCGGCGCGCAATTGATCATCGAAGCCACGATGCAGCGAGACGGGCACACCACCAAGCCGGTCTGTGTGGTCGAGCAAGTTGTGCGTCAATACACGTGAGGTGGGACGACGATGAAAGTTCTGCTCGTCGATGACCATCCGCTGATCCTGGCGGCGCTGCAGAGCGTGATCCGCGGCCTCGGCGACGACGTCACGGTGGTCGGCGTGTCGACCGAGAAGGAAGCCCGTGCGGCCTTGAAGCGCGACCCCGACTACGACCTTGTGCTGCTCGACCTGCAGCTCGGCGCCAGCGACGGCTTCGACCTGCTGGCCGATCTGCGCAAGACCTACCCGGCGCTGCCGATTGTCGTCGTCTCGGCGTCCGACCGCAGCAGCGACGTCATCCGTGCCATCGACGCCGGTGCGATGGGGTTCGTGCCCAAGCGCGCCACCAATGACACGCTGGTCGAGGCCCTGTCCCTGGTCATGAGCGGCGGCATCTACGTGCCGCCGATGACGCTGGGCCTGTCTCATGTTCGCGATTCGGCCGCCGAACCGGAACCCGACGGCGACACCGTGCCCGACATCATGCGGCCGCGCCTGGCCGACGTCGATCTCGACGAGATCGGCCGCAGCGCCCGGCAGGCCCCGCACCAGCAAGAAGCGGCGAGCCTCGAATCGCTTGGCCTGTCCAAACGCCAGACCGACGTGCTGGCCTACCTACTCCAGGGCTTGCCCAACAAGCTGATTGCGCGCGAGATGGGCATTTCGATCGAAACGGTTAAAGACCATGTGGCCGCCGTGCTGAGGGCGTTGAAGGTTTCGTCGCGGACGCAGGCGGTGCTCGCCGTCAGCCAGATGACGCAGCGCGGCGTCACGGGCCAGGGTTGGAAGTCGTCGAAGTGAAGCCGCCCATGGCATGACCGCAGACAAGCGCGGCGTCATCCACAGCCACAGCGACGCCGAGCGCGCCGACCATGTGCGGGCGCTGTTCGAGCAGACGCCGGCGGTGCTCGCGGGCAACGCGATCGGCATCGCGCTGATCCTGCTGGCCTTCTGGCCGATCGCGCCCACGGCGCGCATCGGCGGCTGGCTGTTGCTGGCGCTGCTGCTGTGGGCTGTGCGCCTGGCCCACTACCTGCGCTACCGCGCGTGGCGCGACGCCGATCCCGCCACCGTGATGCGCTGGCGTACCAGCTGGCGCGTGCTGGTGTTGCTGCAGGGTTCGATGTGGCCACTGGCGGTGTGGCTGTTCTGGGGCATGGGCTTTACCTTCCACACCGTCGCGCTGGTGCTGATCGCGATGAGCTACGCGCTCGGCTCGGTGCAGTTGCTGGCAGCGCAGCCGATGTTGTTCATGACCTTCACGTCGATCGTGCTGGTGCCGATCATCGTGCGCGTGGCCACCGACACGGCGGAGGCTTGGCGCTGGCAGCTCGCCCTCGTGCTCGGCCTGCTGTTCGTCATCACGCTGGTGCTCGGCCGCACGTACCGCGATGCGCTGTCGCAGGCCATCGTGCTCAAGCAGCAGACGGCGCACCTGGCCGAGCAGTTGAAACGCGAGAAGGCGGTGGCCGACGAAGCACGCCGCGCGGCCGAGGCCGCTACCCGCGCCAAGACGCAGTTCTTTGCGGCCGCGAGCCATGACCTGCGCCAGCCGCTGCATGCCATGGGCCTGTTCGCCGAGGCGCTGCGCCAGCGCAGCGAGAAGGGACAGGCCGACCCCGAAGTGGTCTCGCTGGTCAACAGCATCAACCAGAGTGTCGATGCGCTCGAAGGCCTGTTCGGAGAGCTGCTCGACCTGACGCGCATCGACACCGGCGGCGTTGATGTGCAATTGGCGCCGGTGCGCATCAGGGATCTGTTTTCACGCTTGCGCCTGACCTTCGAGCCCGTCGCGTTCGAGAAAGGCCTGGCGCTGTCGTTTCACGGTGCGCAGCGGATCGCGCACAGCGACGGCTTGCTCGTCGAGCGCATCCTGCGCAACCTCGTCAGCAACGCCATCCGCTACAGCGAAGACGGCGGCGTGCTGGTGGCCTGCCGGCCGCGCCATGGCAAGTTGCTGCTGCAAGTCTGGGACAGCGGTGTCGGCATCGATGAAGCCAACCTGCCGCGCATCTTCGACGAGTTCTACCAGGTGCAGGGCAGCGCGCCGCTGGCCGCGCACCAGAAGAAGGGCCTCGGCCTCGGCCTGGCGCTCGTCAAGCGCCTGACCGATCTGCTCGAGTCCCCGCTGGCGGTGCGCTCCGTGGCCGGCCGCGGCACAGTGTTCTCGTTCGAGGTGCCGGTGGGCCGCGAGCCGCGCACGATTGCGCCGCCGCCGGCCAGCCGCGCGGCGCATCTCGGCCTGACGCTCGATGGCCGGCGCATCGTCGTCGTCGAAGACGAACCGGCGGTGCGCGAAGGCCTGCTCGTGCTGCTGCAGTCCTGGGGCGCACGCGTCGATGCACTGCCCGATCTGGCCGCCGTTCAAGCCTGGCGCGCCGACCCCGATCGCGAACCGCCCGATCTGCTGATCGTCGACTACCGCCTGCCCGACGGCGCCACCGGCATCCAGGCGCTGGCCGCGATCCGTGCACGCTGGCCCGGCCTCACGCTGCCGGCCATCGTTGTCACCGGCAGCAGCTTGGGCGGCCACGAGGACGAAGCCACCAGACATGACTTCCACCTGCTGATCAAGCCGGTGTTGCCGAACAAGCTGCGCGCGATGATCGGCTTCAAGCTCGGGCAACGCTGAAGCGACGCCAACTATTGCCGCCGCCGGCACGACACACGCTCAAGCGCGCTCCTGAACTGCCGAACTGGTGAGGGCCAACCGCCATCACCATGTCTGCCACTGTGCTGCCCCTGCGCACGACCACTGTGCGCTCCCCGCTGCCGAACCTCGCGCCTGCCGACGAGGTGCCGGGCCCGATGCGCATGCTCGAGCAAGCCGGGCTGGGCATCGCGTTGATTCAACAGCGCCGCATCACGAGCTGCAACCAGTACTTTGCCGAGCTCTACGGTTTCGACGAGCCGGCGCAGATGCTCGGTTCATTCACGCGCGACCTCTACGCCAACGCCGACGATTTCAATGCGCTCGGCGCCATGTCGTACCCGGTGATGGCCGAGGGCCGGCCGTTCAAGATCGAGCTGCCGCAGCGCCGCCGCAATGGGCAGCAATTCTGGGCGCGGCTGACCGGCACTCTGCTCGATCCGAAGGACAAGGCCCGCGGCTCGGTGTGGGTCATCGACGACATCGACGCCCGCAAGTCGGCCGAGGCGGCGCTGGCCAGCGTGCGCGAGCAGCACCACCTGATCCTCGACAACGTGCTCGTCGGCGTGGCCTTCCTGCGCGACCGCTGCGTCACGCAGTGCAACCGCGCCTTCGAGCAGTTGCTCGGCTGGGAGCCGGGTGAACTCTCGGGGCGTTCTTCGCGCGAGTGGTACCGCAGCGATGCCGAGTGGGAGGCCGCGGGCCAGCGCTGCTACGAGCCGTTTCGCCAAGGCGGCGCGTTCGAAGGCGAGATGGTGCTGCACCACCGCGACGGCCACGCCATCGAGTGCGAGATCCGCGCCAAGGCGATCGACCCCGCGCAGCCCGAGCTGGGCTCGATCTGGATCACGATGGACATCACGGCGCGCAAGGCCGCCGAGCGCGCGCTGCGTGACACCCAGGCCGACCTCGAGCGCCAGGTGCAGGAGCGCACCCAGGCGCTCAACCATCTGGCGCACTTCGACGTCTTGACCGGCCTGCCCAACCGCGCGCTGCTCGAAGACCGGGCGCAGCAGGCGTTGCTGGCGGCGCAGCGCCTGGGCCAGCCGCTGGCAGTGATGTTCATCGACCTCGACCACTTCAAGGCTGTCAACGATTCGCTCGGCCACCGCGTCGGCGACGCGGTCCTGATGGAGCTGGCCGATCGCCTGCGCCGCGTTGTGCGCGCCCAGGACACGGTGTCGCGGCTGGGCGGTGACGAATTCGTGCTGCTGCTGCCGCAGACCGATGCGGCCGGTGCGGCCGAGGTGGCCGGCAAGGTGCTGGCCGCAGCGCAGGTGCCGTTTCAGGTCGAGGCGCACGAGCTGACGGTGACGCCGTCGATCGGCATCGCGTTGGCGCCGCGAGATGGCGACGACCTCGACGCGCTATCGCGCGCCGCCGACACGGCGATGTACCGCGCCAAGGCCGAAGGCCGCAACACATGGCGCTTCTACACGGCCGAGCTGCAGGCGCAATCGGACCGCACGCTGCTGTTGTCCAACGCGCTGCGCCGCGCCATCGAGCGCAACCAACTCTCGCTGGCCTACCAGCCGCAGATGGACTTGCAGAGTGGCCGCATCATCGGCGCAGAGGCGCTGCTGCGCTGGCAGCACGCAGACTTCGGCAACGTCTCGCCGGTCGAGTTCATTCCGATCGCCGAGTCGACCGGCCTGATCCTGCCGATCGGCGAGTGGGTGCTGCAGGAGACGGCGCGACAGCTTGCCGCCTGGGACCGTGAGGGCGTGCCGCCGCTGACGGTGGCCGTCAATGTGTCGTCGGTGCAGTTTCGCCAGGCCGACCTGCCGGCGCTGGTGCAGCGCACGGCGGACGCCGCTGGCATCGGCATCGAGCGCATCGAAGTCGAACTGACCGAAGGCGCGGCCATGCAAGACCCGCAGAGCGCCATTGCGATGATGAATGCGCTCTATGAAAACGGCACCGAGCTGGCGATCGACGACTTCGGCACGGGGTACTCGTCACTCGCCTACCTGAAGCATTTCCCGGTCGGCAAGCTGAAGATCGACCGCAGCTTCGTGCGCGACATCGGCCGCGGCCCCTGCGACCGCGCCATCGTCGAGGCCATCATCCGCATGGCAGCCAGCCTGGGCATGCGCACCGTGGCCGAAGGCGTGGAGACGCAGGAGCAGCTCGCCTTCTTGCGCGAGCGCGGCTGCAATGCGATGCAGGGCTATCTGCTGGCGCGGCCGCTGCCGGCCGCAGAGTTCGCTCGGTTTTTACGCGACCGTGTTCAAGCGGGCTGATAGGCCAGCCGCACGTAGATCGGTGCGAAGGCTTCGGCCTGCGTCACTTCCACCAGGTGCTCGCGTGACAGTTCGAGCAGCGCGATGAAGGTCACGACAACCACCGGCACGCCGCGCGTGGTGTCGAACAGGTCTTCGAACATCGCAAAGCGCCGGCCCTGCAGCTTGCGCAGCACGACGCTCATGTGCTCGCGCACCGAGAGCTGTTCGCGGCTGATGTGGTGGTGCTGGATCAGCCGAGCGCGGGCGAGGATGTCACGCCAGGCGTCGCGCAGGTCAACGGCCACCACGTCCGGGAAGCGCGGTTCGAGCGATTGTTCGATCGTGACCTGCGCGCGCAGGAAATCGCGGCCCAGCACCGGCATTGCATCCAGGCGCGCGGCGGCGAGTTTCATCTGTTCGTACTCGAGCAGCCGACGCACGAGTTCAGCGCGTGGGTCTTCGGGCTCGCTGCCGTCGTCGGTCTTGCGCGCCGGCAGCAGCATGCGGCTCTTGATCTCGATCAGCATCGCCGCCATCAGCAGGTACTCGGCGGCGAGTTCGAG
>JANOEG010000323.1:0-4069 GCA_031413095.1 Burkholderiales bacterium
GGGCGCGGTTTCTTCCAAGCCGCCTGCAGCAACGATCTCGCGCGCGATCCACTCGCCGTACGGCTCGCCCGTGATCTGCTCGATGGCCAGGCCCAGCAGCCCGTAGCCATGGTTCGAGTACTTGAAGCGTGTGTTGGCATCGAGCGTTGGCGGCTGCGCGAGATCATCACGCAGCGCCTGCTCATCGAGACACGCCCGTTGCAGCGACCATTGCCGTGCATCCGCGCCATCGCGCACCAGGCCCGCGCTGTGGCTGGCCAATTGCGCGAGCGTGACGGCGCCGACATCCGGGTGCAATCCACTGACATGCTGGCCCACCGGATCATCGAGCTGCAGCTTGCGCCCCTCGCGCAGCTTCATCAACGCAGCCGCCGTGAAGGTCTTCGAGTGCGATGCGACGCGAAAGCGATGGCGCGGTGTCAGCGCGATGCCGCGCGACAAGTCCGCATGACCGAACGCCGCTTCGAAGACGAGCTTGCCTTTGTGCGCGACTGCAATCGCGCAGCCCGGCTGCTCGGTGACGCGCATCTGGTGTTCGAGCCAGCGCGGCAAGTACTCGACCGCAGCGTCCAGCCAACTCATTCGACGACGACCTTGCCGGCCTCGATGCGAATCTGCCGCTTGCAGCGCAGCGCGATGCCGCGGTCATGCGTCAACAGCACCAGCGTCGTGCCGGCCTCGCGGTTCATGTCGAACATCAGCTCCATCACGCGCTCGCCGGTGGCGAAGTCGAGGCTGCCGGTCGGCTCGTCGGCCAGCAGCACGGCGGGCTTGACGACAAAGGCGCGCGCCAATGCCACGCGCTGCTGCTCGCCGCCCGACAGCACCTTCGGGTAGTGCGTCAACCGCTCTCCGAGGCCGACGCGTTGCAGCATCTCTTCCGCGGTGGCGCGGGCATCGCGCTTGCCTAGAAGTTCGAGCGGCAGCATCACGTTCTCGACCGCGTTCAGATTGGCGAGCAATTGGAAACTCTGGAAGACGAAGCCCAGCCGCTTGGCACGCACCGCGGCGCGATCGTCTTCATTGAGCTTGAAAAGATCCTTGCCGGCCAGACGTACCGTGCCCGAGGTCGGCACATCGAGCCCGGCGATGATCGATAGCAGCGTGCTCTTGCCCGAGCCGGAGGCGCCAACGATGGCCACCGACTCGCGCACCGGCAGCGAGAAGTGGATGTCGTGGAGTATCGTCAGCGTGCCGGTCGAGTCGCTGACTTGTTTGGTGACGTGTTCGACTTCAATCAGAGGTGGCGACGAGCTCATGAGTGATGTTGTTTTGAATGGGCGACGGGCGTGGCTGGCGCACTGTAGCCGCATCGGTGTGTTGGCCGCAGCCGCGGCCGTGTTGCCCTCACAGGCTATCGGTCAGTCCGCCACACCGTTGATCCTCGTCGTCGGCGACAGCCTCTCGGCCGAGTACGGCCTGGCTCGCGGCACCGGCTGGGTGGCGCTGCTCGAACAGCGCTTGGCGCGCGAGAAGGTCAACGCCCGCGTCGTCAACGCCAGCATCAGCGGCGACACCACCTCCGGCGGCCGCTCTCGCCTGCCGGCGCTGCTGGCGCAGCACAAACCGACGCACGTGATCCTCGAACTCGGCGGCAACGACGCCCTGCGCGGCCTGCCGCTCGCCATGACGCAAGATAACCTGGGTGTGATGGCCCGTGCCTCGAAAGCAGCCGGCGCCCGCGTGTTGATCACCGGCATGCAGATGCCGCCGAACTACGGCCGCAAGTACGCCGAAGACTTCGCGGCGATGTTCGCCACCGTGGCCAAGAGCGAAGGCGCGGCGCTGGTGCCTTTCCTGCTCAAGGGCGTGGCCGACATTGCCGACAGCGAAGAGAGGATGTTCCAGGCCGACCGCATCCACCCGAAGGAATCTGCGCACCCGATCATGCTCGGCAATGTGTGGCCGGTGCTGCTGCCGCAGTTGCGCGGCAGCAGCAAGTAGCGCCGCTTATCGAACCTGCTGGTCGCGGGGGTCGCGCATGCGGCGCGGCACTTCGGCGCGGCGATCGTCGTCGCGGTCTTGCGCGCGCTCGCGTTCACGCTCTCGCGCCTGACCCGGATTGCCCTGCTGCTGCTGTTGCGGCGGTTGCACGACGGTCGGTGGCGGCGCTACCGGCCGCTGCGCCTGCGGCACCGGTTGCACCCCAGGCGCGGCCGGCGGCACCGCTCGGGGCACGACCACCGGTGCGATGACACGCCGCTCGCCGCCGCGGTCGTCACGCTCATGGCGCTGGTCCCGCGTTTCACGCTGGCGCTGCGGCACGCTGTCGCGCTGCACCGGTACCGGCTGTTGCGCGCTGGGCTGACCTTGCGGCGACCCCGACGGTGGCAAGGGTTGCGGCACACGTTGCGGCGCCGCTTGCGCAGGCGTCGGCGGCGCCACGGTACGGCCCGTCACCACGCCATTGCGCTGGGGCTCGGCCGATGGCACGCGGTCACCGCGGTTGGCCTGGCCGCCATCGGCTGGCGTCGATCCGCCAGCGCGCGCTGCGGCACCGCCCCAAGGCGCGGGTCGCACAGCGCCCGGCGCTGCCGGCACCGCGCCACCGGGCCCAGCCACCACACGCGCTGCGGCAGGAGCGGGCGGCACGAAGGCGTTGTTGCCCTGCACCGTGCGCGTCGCCGCGCCCTGCCAACCGGCGACCGTGCGGTTGTCCACCGGCACGACAACGCGGTTGTTGATCGGCTGGCGAGACTGCATCACACCTTGCGGCACCACCGTCACGCCACCGGCCACACCCTGGTTCGTGTACATGATCGGACCCGTCGGCACGGTGCGCTCGTAGCGCGGGTTGGGGCCATGCCAGCGGCCATGCGTGCGGTTGACGTTGCGCACGTAGACGTTGGTGACGTTGTAGCTCGGGTAGTAGATCTCGCGCGGCGACAGCGGCACCCAGCCGACGGCGGGGCCGCCGATGTTGATGCCGACGCTCAGGCGTGGTCCACCGAACCAGGCGACGAGCGCCGGCGCATAGACCGGGCGCGCCACGTACTGGCCGGGTGCCCAGCCCCAGCGGCCGCCATAGCTCACCCAGCGTCCATAGTGGAAAGGCGCGAAACCCCACGGCGCGTCGTCGACCCAGGTCCAGCCATAGCGGCGCGAGTGCACCCACTGGCCGTAGCGGTAAGGGGCCCAACCGGCGACGACCACCGTCGGGTACCAGACCGCGCCGTACTCGGGGTGGCGGTCCCAGCGGCCATGGCGGTCGAGGTCGTCGGCGCCGGTCATCTCGTCGGAGACATAGCGGTTGCGCTCGCGCGTGTCCTCACGGTCTTGGCGCGCCACCCAGTCGCCGAAACGGTCGTTGTTCGGCGTTGCCCATGCGTAGTGCGTCACGCCGCGCTCCTGCCAGAACTCGGCGCGCTGACCGTCGTTCAGCGTGAACACGCTGTCGCTGGCCTCGAAGCGCATGGCGCCGGCCATGGTTTCGCCGAGGCTGCTGTTCTGGCGCACGTCGACGCGGTAGTGACCCGGGCGCATCGGCTCGTAGCGGCCGTCTTCGGTGACCACGGCAAACTCGCGCGCCGACTCGCCGTTGCGCACGCGCAAGGCCACGCTGCCGCCGTGCAGGCGCGCGCGCACACGGGCGTCGTCCAGCTGCGTGAACTCGACGTCGGTGGCACCGTCCAGGCGCAGCGTGGCAGCGCCGATCTGCACTTCGGCACGGCCGCCCTGCTCGGCAGAAATGCGGTCCCCCTCGGTGACCGGCAGGTTGCGGCGGGCCTGCACCCACTCGCCCTGCTCGTCGTCGAACAACCAGACGTTGCCGTCGGTCTCGGCGATGCGGCCGACGCGCCCCGGCGGATCGGCCCAGGCGGCGCTGCTGGCGGCCAGGGCCAGGAAAGCGAGGGTCAGCGCGACGAGGCTGTGCAATGCACGCTTGGCTGAGGGAATCTGCGAGACGGCGGATGCCGTTTTGATTTGCCGAGAAACTGGCTGACTTCAGTGGAATCAAACACCGGTGGCACCGACCAATCGATCTCACTCGCCATTTGAGGGAAATAATAGGACAAGAAGCAGAAAAAATGATTGATGATAAACGATTTCCATGGTTCATCGTAATTGC
>JANOEG010000324.1:0-2244 GCA_031413095.1 Burkholderiales bacterium
CGCGCCTACATCGGCCGCTCGCGCAAGCAGGCCGCGGCCGACAAGGCCGCCAAGCTGCTGGCCACCATCACCGGCAAGACGGTGCGCTCGGTCGAAGCCCTGAACCACCCCAGCGTCATCCACAGCCGCTAGAAGGCGCGCGAACCGCTGCCAGCCCGCCGCCGAAAAAAGTTTCGGCCGCCGCTGCATCCAAAGGCCATGGCCGTCCGTCAGGTCAGCGAGGCCGGTTGATTTCCAGCCGCCCACCACCGCAAAGGTTCGTGCCATGAACACCGTCTTCGCCACCCCGCTCGCCGCCGCTTTGTCGCTCGCCTTCGCGGCGCTGGCGCAAGCCCAGACCAGCAACGCCAACAGTCTGGTGACGCGGGCCACCGTCGTCGGCAGCGTGACGCAGACCTCGCAGCAGATCACGACCAGCAGCATCAACAACCAGTTCGCGACGATCGGCGGCGCTATCGCAATCGGCAACCCGGCAGGCAGCCTGCAGACCAGCGGCACGCTCGTCGGCAGCCTGGTGCAATCCCGCAGCGGCAGCCCGCGCGGCAATGCCAACGAGCTGCAGGTGGTCGACATCGGCCGGCTCTCCGGCGTCATCGGGGCCACCAATGTCGATGCCAACGGCATCGTGCGCGCCAGCGTGGTTCAGAGCTCGACCGGCGGCGGCAGCGTCCAGACCATCGGTGTCGGCGGCATCGACAACGCGCGCGGCGGCAGCCTGACGACCCGCGCCATCGTCAGCGGCCCGGGCATCACGCAGGCCGCGCGCAACAGCACGGTGCAGGAACTGCGCATCGGCGAGATCGCCACGGCGGACCTGCGCACCGGCGAAACCGATGTCGTGGTGTCGGCGCAGATCACGCAGGCCGTCGATGCCGCGCCGAATGCGGAAGGCCGCGGCCAGCGCGCGCGCATCGGCAGCATCCAGATCGCGCAGGCTGGCTTCGCCGTCGCCCGGGCGCAGGTCTCCGGCGGTGGACTGACACAGTCGCAATCGGGCAGCGGCCGCGCCAACCAGGTGGCCGAGATCGGCAACGTCTTCGACGTCAGGAACGGCGGCTTCATTGCCGCCCGGGCCAACGTGTCGGCCGGCCTGATTCAAAGCGCCACCACCGGCGACCAGTTGCTGCGCGTGGGCAGCGTTAACGGTGGCAATCCGACGCTGGCCATCGCCAGCGGCACGCTCACCGGCAACACCGTGCAGGTCCTGACGGGCGGCGACGGCGGCAGCCAACGCATCTCCGTCGGCGCCATCGAGTCGGCCAGCGGACGCGCCACCACCGACGCCACCGTCGGCGCGACGCTGACGCAGACCCTGGGCGGCACCGCCGCCCAGCGCGAGCAGATCATCTCCATCGGCAGCGCCGAGCGCACGACCGGCACGGTCAACACGCGCGCCGTGGTCAACGGCTCGATCAGCCAGACGGGTGCGCCCAACCAGGCCACCAGCCAGCGCATCAACATCGGCAGCGTGCAGGGCAGCCGCGCGCAGTCCGTGAGCACCGACGTGGTGGTGCGCGCCGACATCGTGCAAGTGGCTGCGCCCGGCGCGCGCGAGAACCAGAACATCCTGATCGGCGGCGTGATCGACCTGAACTGATCCGCCGCATCCACACCGAAGGAGCCCACCATGAACCGCCTCTGTTTCATCGCCTCGCTGCTGCTGCTGTCGCTGGCAGCACAGGCCGGCACGCCGGACATCCCCGACGAGATCAACGCCAAGCTGGCGCGCACCAAAAGCCAGATCGCCACGGATGCCAAGGCGCGCGCGGCCTCGGCCAGCGGCGTGACGTCGATCGGTGGCGCCGGCAGCAGCGGCGCTGCTGGCGCCGCGTTGGGTCAGGGCTGCAACATCGCCATCGGCAACGTCTTCGAGGACAACAAGAACAAGGCGATCAGCACTTCCGCCAAACGCGAGACCACCGTCATCGTCACCGGCGACGTGATCCAGGTCGGCAACAACTGCCGATAGCCAGAAAGCACCCAGCGATGAATCACCACCTTGCCGCCCTTGCCCTGGCCGCGCTCGGCGCCGCCGGCTGCAGCACCTTGCCGCCGCGTCTGCCGCCGCGCCAGCCCGACATCGCCGCCGCCACGCGGCCGCCCGCCGACATCGCGCCGCAGCGCAACGTCACCAACTTCGGCGACGCGCTGCGTTGCATGGACAACCTGTACTTGGCCTACGGCACGCGCGACGTCAGCGTGCTGCTCGAAGATCTCACCGACACGACGAAGAAAGTCAGCGCC
>JANOEG010000325.1:0-8857 GCA_031413095.1 Burkholderiales bacterium
TTGAACGACGAAGACCGTGCCTGGCTGCTGCGCCGCCACGTGCCGCACCCTTTCGGCATGTACCGCGTGCCGCTGCATTTCGACGGGGCGCGCTGGGCTGCGCTGCCACGCTGCTTCGTCGATTGCACGCAGCCCGCCTACCCCACCATCGACGCGATGCGTGCACGCGTGCGCTCGCAGCCGGGCTGGCAGATCGTCGAAATCGCCACCGGCCACTTCCCGATGGTGAGCACTCCGCAAGCGCTGTTGGACCTGCTGCTGCGCCTGGCTTGAAGACACCCTCGGCTCGATAGCAATGAACCACCTTGGCGCCACGATCGCTGTCCTCTGCAGCATGGCGTCGTGCGGCACCGCATCGGCAGACTCGCCTGCCGCCGCCCACGGCCAACGGCTGGTGGCCGAGTACCGCGTGCCCGCGCAGACCATCGCCGACTACGCGCGCTTCAAACCCAGTGCGCCCGACGCCAAAGAGTCCAGACTGGTCAACACCCTGTTCGCCGAGACCTTGCCGTGGCGCGGTCCGGCCCTGTTCGCCAGCCCCGGGCACAACCCGTACACCGTGGTCCTGCGCGTCAGCGGCGTAGCGGTGAGCGATGGCGATGTGTCATCGCTGTGGCGCGCCGGCTGGGAGTTCGCCGTGTCCGACGGCGGCACGCAGGAGCAGGTCAGCGCAGTCGGCGGCATCGCGCGCCTGGCGGCGACAGCCGGCGAGCCGTTGGTGCTAGAAGCTGCCGCGGGGCCGGTGAGCTTCAAGGCCGAGCGCGAGGTCACGCCCTATGTGGGCCTGGTGCAGGTGCGCAACTTCGTCATCCGCGACGTGCAGGTGCAGGTGTGGCAGGGCGTGGCGCCGCCACGCTGGCGCGAGATCGTGTTGTCCACCCCCGCATTGGGGGTCGGCCTGGTGATGCTCGCGCTCGTCGTCTGGTGGCGCCTGCGCTGAGCGCGAGGCTGCGACACCACCCAGCCCGAGGGGCACTCACTTCCAGGGTCGCGCGCGTGCCAACGAGTGCACAGAATGCCTTCCAGACATCGCTGATCGCAGCGCTGAAACAGCCGGAGGCACGGTGGGCATTGGAGCGGTTCGCGCTGCATTGATGGTGGCGGCGATGTTGGCGTTTTTCTACGCCCTGCCGGCCGCCAGCGGCCAGCCGCGTGCGCACGGGCGAGACCTGGTGGCGCAGCACACGTTGCCCGCCGATGCAGTGGCGCGATACGCAGCCCTGGCCGCCACCGCTTCTCGCGCCGAGTCGGCCAACGAGCGCACGGCGTGGTCGGACAACGCCATGTGGGCCGGCCCGCTGCAGAAGGTCGGCGTGGGGCGCAACCCTTACAAGCTGGTGTTGACCGTCAGCGGTGTGGCCCGTGCCACCGGCGAGATCGGCGCTCGCTGGCAAGCCGGCTGGGAGGTCCGCGAGTCGCCGGTGGCCTCGCGCGAGGTGCTGATGTCATTGAACGCGCAGCAGGTCGGCGGCACGACAGCCGGCGCACCGGTCACGCTGACCGCGATCGGCACGCCGGTGACGTTTCGCGGCGAGCGGCAGGTCGCACCGCTGCTGAACCTCGTCAGCGCCACCAACCTCGACATCAACGATGTGCATTTGCAGGTCTGGTCGGGCTCGGCGCCGTGGGTGGCCTGGCCTGGCCTGGCGGCGCCGCAGCCCGCGCTGCTGGGCCTGGGCACGTTGTGCCTGCTGATGTGGTTTTTCCTGCGGCGCACGGCGAGCCCGTTGCCTGCACCGTTGGCGGTGGCCTCGCGCTTGCCCCCGGCCGACCTGCAAGCGTTGCTCGAGCATCCAGGCCGCGCCGATCGCCCGGATGGAACACCAGCGCCGGCAGCACCCGCGGCGGGTGCGATGCCGGCAACCCACGCGTCACGCGTGGTCACGGCGCTGCGCGACGTGCTGGTGACGGGATTGGCCGTGCCCACCGAGTTGGACGGCAAGCGACGCTTGCGGGGCAGGCGCAGCGCGGTTTAGGCATCGTCGGGGTGGGAATTGCGGTCGGCGCGACAATGCGGGCCTCGCTGACCTACCGGACGCTGACCCCATGAGCACGACCCCCGCCTACCCTTCCACCCAACTGCTGATCGACGGCCAGTGGTGCGACGCCGCCGACGGCCGCACGCTGGCCGTGGTCAACCCTGCCAACGGCACCGAGATCGGCCGCGTCGCGCATGCCGGTAAAGCCGATCTCGACCGCGCACTCGCAGCGGCGCAAAAAGGTTTTGCCACCTGGCGCGCCATGCCGGCCGTGGAGCGCGCAAAGATCATGCGTGGCGCAGCCACCCTGATGAAGGAACGCGCCGATGCGATCGCGGCGATGATGACGCAGGAGCAAGGCAAGCCGCTAGCGGAGGCCAAGGGCGAGACGCTGGCCGCCGCCGACATCATCGAGTGGTTCGCCGACGAGAGCCGCCGTGTCTATGGACGCATCGTGCCGCCGCGCAACATGGCGGTGCAGAACCATGTGCTGAAGGAGCCGGTCGGCCCGGTGGCTGCGTTCACGCCCTGGAACTTCCCGATCAACCAGGTGGTGCGCAAGGTTTGCGCCGCGCTGTCCACCGGCTGCTCGATCCTCGTCAAGGCGCCGGAAGAAACGCCGGCCTCGCCGGCCGCGCTGTTGCGAGCCTTTGTGGATGCTGGCGTACCGGCCGGCGTGGTGGGCCTGGTCTACGGCGACCCGGCCGAAATTTCGAGCTACCTGATCCCGCACCCGATCATCCGCAAGATCACCTTCACCGGCAGCACGCCCGTCGGCAAACAGCTTGCAGCGATGGCTGGCCAGCACATGAAGCGGGTGACGATGGAGCTCGGCGGCCACGCGCCGGTGATCGTGGCCGAAGACGCCGACGTGGCGCTCGCCGTCAAGGCCGCGGGCGCTGCCAAGTTCCGCAATGCCGGCCAGGTCTGCATCGCACCGACGCGTTTCCTGGTGCACAACAGCATCCGCGCCGAGTTTGAGCGCTTGCTGGTCGCACAGACCAGCGCGCACAAGATCGGCGACGGCATGACGCAGGGCACGACGCTCGGCCCCTTGGCCAACCCGCGCCGCCTGACCGCGATGAAGCAGTTCACCGAAGACGCAGTGAAGCACGGTGCGAAAGTGCTGGCCGGCGGCGAGCGCATCGGCTCGACCGGCAACTTCTTTGCGCCCACGGTGCTGTCCGACGTGCCAGTGACGGCCAAGGTGTTCAACGAAGAACCCTTCGGCCCGATGGCTGCGGTGCGCGGCTTCGACACGCTCGATGAAGCCATCGCAGAAAGCAACCGCCTGCCCTTCGGCCTGGCCGGCTATGCGTACAGCCAGTCGGTGAAGACGATCCACGCGTTGTCGCAACGCGTCGAAGTCGGCATGCTGTGGGTCAACCAGCCGGCAACGCCGTCACCCGAGATGCCGTTCGGCGGCGTCAAGGACTCTGGCTACGGCAGCGAAGGCGGACCGGAGGCGCTCGAGGCTTACCTGGTGACCAAGGCGGTGTCGGTGTTCTGCGGCTGACGCGGAGCGCGGCTCTTTCAAGCGAACGCCGTGGATCTGGCTTTGCCGGGCCACTGGCGTGCCTTGCAGGCCGCGCGCTCGCAATGCTCACGCTCCTCGCCAGGCACAAACAGTCCACTGCACTGTTTCTGTCCGGGCTCGGCCCCCTTGAGGGGGTGCGGCGGAGCCGCTACGGGGGTGGGCCTGGCAACCAGCGCTCGAGCGCGTCGCGCAGGGCGTCGATCAGGATCGGCTTGGTGAGGTAGTCGTCCATGCCGGCGGCCGTTCCGAGTTTGCGATCGACGTCGCCGGCGTGGGCCGTCAGGGCAACGATCGGAAAGTGCGGCAGGCGGCCAGAAGCCTGCAGGGCACGCAGGCGACGCGTCGATTCGAGACCGTCCATCACCGGCATCTGCAAATCCATCAGCACGAGATGCGGCACTTGTCGCTCGCACGCGGCAATGGCCTGGGCGCCGTTGGCAGCGCCGCTGGGCAGATGGCCGAGCTGGCGCACGAACTCTTCGGTGATCATCAGGTTGACGGCGTTGTCTTCGACGACGAGCACCCGGGCCACCTGCGGCGCGGCTCTCGCTTCTGCGCCCGCGGCAGGCGGCGTGCGCTGCGTGGCCGACAGCATCGAGTAGAGGGCCTGCGGCGTCACCGGCAGCACGATGGGCACGGCGCCCTGTGCCAACGCCGCGCGCTCCTGCACCGGCTGGCTCCATTCGGGGCGCACCAGCAAGGCCATGTGCGCGTGCGGCAGCGCAGTGCGCAGCGCGGCGAAATCGACGTCGGCGTCGATTGCGTCCTCGGCAATGACAACGACGGCCGGCCACTGCGCAGACGGCTCGGTGCGCGCGCGCGCAGTCACGGCGGCCACGCTCGGCAGCACCGTGTTGCGCCAGCCGGCGCGCAGTAGCCGTTGTGCAAACCACGGCCCGGCGTCGGCTTCTCGGTGGACGAGCCAGGCCACCCCAGGACCCAACGGTGGCAGGCGCGGTGCGCCGGCGTCGAGCTGTACCGGCCAGGCGAAGGCAAAGGCGCTGCCCGCGGCGCTGCTCTGCAGAAGCGTGACGTCACCACCCATCGTTCGTGCCAGGCGCCGCGAAATGGCCAGACCGAGGCCACTGCCGCCGTGCTGGCGCGTCAGGCTGGCATCGGCCTGCACGAAGGCGTCGAAGATGCGATCGTGCTGCGCGGGGTCGATACCCGCGCCGGTGTCTTCAACGCGCACGACGGCGCGCGCTCGGCCCGCCTCGGTGACGATGAGTTCTGCCGTCAGCGCCACATGCCCACGCTCGGTGAACTTGAAGGCATTGGCAACCAGGTTGGTCACCACCTGGCGCACGCGCGCCGGATCGCCGAGCACACCCGTCACATCGCCAGCCCAGTCGAAACGCACCGACACTTGCTTCGAGGACGCGCCGCGGGCTGCGACGGGCATCAGCGAGCGCAGGACGTCGGCCAGCAGTTCCGGCAGATCGAAAGGCTGCAACGCCAGCTCGATGCCACCGACGTCCAGGCGCGACAGGTCAAGCACCTCGTTGATCAATTGCAGCAGCGCGCGGCCGGAGCTGAGTGCCACCTCGAGGTAACGCCGTTGCGCCGGCTGCTCGGCGGCCTTGAGTGCCAGTTCGGTCAAGCCGAGCAGGCCATTGAGCGGCGTGCGCAGCTCGTGGCTCATGTGGGCCAGGAACTCGCTCTTGGCGTTGTTCGCCCGCTCGGCCTGACCGCGCTGGCGCTGGGCCTCGGCCAAGGCCGCATGGAGTTCAGCGGTGCGCTCAGCCACCATGGCGCGCAGACGATGCCGGTGCTCGTCGAGCTCCTGCCGATCAAGTTGTTGCTGATGGACGTCGCCGAGCATGCCGCTCATGCGCAGGCCGCCTTGGGCATCGGGCTCGGTGCGGCCACGGCCGCGGAACCACCGCCAGCCGCCGTCGGCCAATCGCAAGCGGTAGGTGGCGGCCCAGGGGCCGGTCGTGACCCAGGCCCGGGCGATTTCGGCTTCGAGCTGGGGCCGGTCCTCGGGGTGCACGCGGGCCATGAAATCACGCCAGTCCGGCGACACCGTACCGCTGGGGTGACCCAGCAGCTGGGCGAAGTTGTCGCTGACGAAAAAGTCTTCGAGCCCGGTCGAGCGCTCAAAGTGGGCTTCGCTCGCGGCGTCGAGCGCGCGCTGGTAGCGGCGCGCATGGGCGTCGGCGTCGAGGCGGGCCTGGCGTTCGGCGTGCACGTCGATCATCGTGCCGATCAAGCGCAGCGGGCGCTGGTCGTGCTCGTCGAGCCAAACGCGGCCGAACGCACGCGCCCAGCGGTAGGCGTCCTGCACATCGAGGTAGCGCACGTCGTAGCTGAAGGGGCCGCCGGTTTTCAGGGCGGCGCCGTAAGCGGCTTCAAAGGGCTCGCGGTCGTCGGGATGGATGCGCGCGTTGATCAGGCTGCGGTCGTTCGTCGGCGGCAGACCGAGGATGGTGAAAAACGGCGGCGAGTACCACATGTGGCCGCTGCGCAGATCGCGCTCCCAGTACGCCTGCTCGGCGCCGAGCACGATGCGCAGCGCGCGCCGCAGGTCATCGGGCGACGCCGCGGCCACCAGCGTTTCGAGCTGCTCGTTGCTCAACGGCGGCGGCGGGTGCGGAAGGGCTGACATCGGCAAGGGCTTGCTCGGTGGGCGGACTGTAGCCCCGTAACCCGCACCTAGAATCTTCGGCTCGTTTGTATTGGAGCTCTGTATGAGCGGCACGATCCGCATTCGCGGCGCGCGCCAGCACAACCTCAAGAATCTCGACCTGGATATCCGCACCGGCGAGATGACGGTGGTGACGGGGCCCAGCGGCTCGGGCAAATCGAGCCTGGTCTTCGACACGCTGTATGCCGAAGGCCAGCGGCGCTATGTCGAGACGTTCTCAGCGTATGCACGGCAGTTCCTCGATCGCATGGACCGGCCGGCGGTGGATCGGGTCGATGGCGTGCCGCCTGCCATTGCGATCGACCAGACGAACCCGGTG
Source organism: Burkholderiales bacterium (assembly GCA_031413095.1). Lineage (GTDB taxonomy): Bacteria > Pseudomonadota > Gammaproteobacteria > Burkholderiales > Burkholderiaceae_C > CADEEN01. The sequence continues at coordinate 6,483 of JANOEG010000325.1, forward strand.
CGCAGCTCGCGCTCGACCGTCGGCACGATGACGGAGTTGAACGATCACCTGAAGCTGCTTTATGCGCGCGCCGGGTCTTTGTTCGACCGACAGACGGCGTTGCCGGTGCGGCATGACACCCCGGAGACGATCTACGTTGACTTGATGTCTCGCGCGGCGTCGAGTGGTGACCCGCGGCTGGCGATCACGATGCCGGTCGAGTTGCCCGCTTCGACGACGCCCGAAGAGCTTGAACAGTGGTTGACAGCCAGCGGCTTCACGCGCGTGCATGCCGAGCGCGTGGTCGGCGACCGCAAGGTGCTCGACGTGATCATCGACCGCTTCCGCGCTGCGAACACCGAGAAGGTGCGCATCGTCGAAGCGATCGAGCTGGCGTTGAAGCGCGGCAGCGGGCGTGTCAACGTGTATGCCGGCGACGAAGGCTCACAAGAACTGTGGCGCTGGTCCACCGGCCTGCATTGCCCGGAGAGCGACCAGCGCTACAGCGATCCGCAACCGGCGCTGTTCTCGTTCAACTCGGCTTTCGGCGCCTGCGACACCTGCCGCGGTTTCGGCCGCGTGATCGGCGTCGATTGGGGCCTCGTCATCCCCGATGAGCGCAAGACCTTGCGCAGCGGCGTCATCAAGACGATACAGACGCCAGCGTGGAAGGAGTGCCAGGACGACTTGATGAAGTACGCCGGCGAGGCGGGCATCCCGCGCGACACGGCGTGGACGCACCTGACCGCGGCGCAACGCGAGTGGGTGATCGAAGGCTCGCCGCACTGGAAGGGTAACTGGAACAAGCAGTGGTTCGGCATCCGGCGCTTCTTCGGTTATCTCGAAAGCAAGGCCTACAAGATGCACATCCGCGTGCTCTTGTCGAAGTACCGCAGCTACACGCCGTGCACGGTGTGCGGTGGAGCGAGGCTGAAGCTGGAAGCGCTGCTGTGGCGGCTGGGGTTGAAGGAGGATGCGGATGCCGTGTTGCCGGCGTCGCAACGATTCATGCCCAGCGGCGTCGGCTGGTCGCGCGAGCAGCTCGAAGCGCTGCCGGGGTTGGCGCTGCACGATTTGATGAAGTTGCCGATCCTGCGGCTGCGCGCGTTCTTCGCGCGGCAGACGGCGACCGACGATGCGCTGAAGCTGTTGTATGAAGAAATCGGCACGCGGCTGAAGTACTTGTGCGATGTCGGCATCGGCTACCTGACGCTCGATCGGCAGTCACGCACTTTGAGCGGCGGCGAGGTGCAGCGCATCAACCTCACTACAGCGCTCGGCACCTCGCTGGTCAACACGATGTTCGTACTCGACGAGCCATCGATCGGCCTGCACCCGCGCGACATGAACCGCATCGTCGAAGCGATGCACCGGCTGCGCGACGCCGGCAACACGCTGGTCGTCGTCGAGCACGATCCTGCCGTGATGCTCGCGGCGGACCGCCTGATCGACATGGGCCCAGGCCCGGGAGAGCGTGGCGGGCAGATCGTCTTCGACGGCACGCCCGACGACGTGCGCCGCGCCGACACGCTGACCGGTGCGTACCTCGGCGGCAAGAAGCATGTGCACAGCGGCATCAAGCGCTTCGTCACCGACGCGACGCCCAAGCTCATGCTCGAAGGAGCGCGTGAGCACAACCTGAAGGACGTGACGATCGAGTTCCCGTTGCAGCGGCTGGTGGCGGTGACGGGTGTTTCGGGTTCGGGCAAGAGCACTCTGATGCAGGACGTGCTCTACCCTGCGTTGGCACGCGCCTTCGGCAAGGCAACCGAGACGCCCGGCATGCACGAGCGTTTGCTCGGCGCTGACTGGTTGTCGGACGCAGTGTTCGTCGACCAGAGCCCGATCGGCAAGACCGCGCGCTCGAACCCGGCGAGTTATGTCGGCGCGTTCGATGCGATGCGCGCCTTGTTCGCAGACGCAGCAATGGCCAAGGAGCGCGGCTACGGCGCGGGGATGTTCAGCTTCAACGCCGGTGACGGCCGCTGCGCCACCTGTGGCGGCTCGGGCTTCGAGCACGTGGAGATGCAGTTCCTCTCAGACGTGTATTTGCGCTGCCCGGATTGTGACGGCCGGCGCTTTCGCGCCGAGATCCTCGACGTGAAGATCGTGCGCGGCGATCGCCAGCTTTCTGTCGCCGACACGCTCGACCTGACCGTCAGCGAAGCCGTGCACCTGTTTGCCGAAGACCGCGAGGTGTTGTTCAGGCTGCAGCCGATTGTCGATGTCGGCCTCGACTACGTGCGCCTCGGCCAGCCGGTGCCGACGTTGTCGGGCGGCGAAGCGCAGCGCCTGAAGCTCGCCGGTTTTCTGGCGCAAGCGGCCGAGCGGCCCGGGCAACGTGTCGCCAAGAAAGGCACGCTGTATCTGTTCGACGAACCGACGACGGGGCTGCA
>JANOEG010000326.1:0-1960 GCA_031413095.1 Burkholderiales bacterium
GCCTTCGCAGTTGGGCGCGGGCCCGAAAAGACACTGCCGCCAAGGCCATCCCTGCGCCTACGACGCCAAGATCAGATGTTGCGTCCAGCACCGGGCACAGAACGCAAATCCTGCGTCACGCGGCCATCGTTCAACACCACGACACGCGACGCGCTGGCAATCGTCTCCGGCCGGTGGGCCACGATGACCCTCGTCAGGTTCAACTTGCGTATGTTCTGATTGACCACTCGCTCACGCTCAACGTCGAGCGCACTCGTAGCTTCGTCAAGCAGCAGCACCTGCGGCCGCTTGTAGAGCGCGCGTGCCAGCAGCAAGCGCTGCTTCTGGCCGCCCGACAGGCTGGCGCCCATGTCACCAATCAGCGTGTGATAACCCATCGGCATGGCCTCGATCTCGTCGTGCACTGCGGCCAGACGAGCGCACTCCATGACCCAATCGACATCCGGCGACGCGTCGAAGAAGCTGATGTTGTCGATCACCGAGCCGGTGAGCAGAGCGTCGTCCTGCATCACGGTGCCAACCATCGCCCGCCATTGCGCCAAGCCGAGTTGCGCTAGCGGCAGCCCGCCAACGCGCACTTCCCCGCCCTGCGGCGCATGGATGCCGAGCATCAGTTTCAGCAGCGTTGTCTTGCCGCCACCTGAGGGGCCAACGATGGCCACCGACTCGCCGGGCTCGATGCTCAACGTCAGGCCCTGCAGCACATCGGCCTCGTTGTCGGCGTAGCGGAAGGTCACGCCACGCACATCGATGCGCGCTTCGGGCGCCCGCTCCGCCAAGCGCTGGAGGCCCATGTCCTCCGGCGCAGCGAGCACGATGTCGGCCAAGCGTTCGCCCTGCAGGCGCAGCATGCGCAGCTCGACACTCTTGTCGATCAGGGCGCTGATGCGCTGCGCGAACTGCTCCTTGAAAGCGACAAACGCGAACAGCATGCCGACGGAAAACTTCTGGTCCATCACCAAGAGCGCACCGACCCAGACCACCGCCACGCGCTCCAGTCCGAACAGCAGGCGGTGCAGCACCGAGAACATCAGCTCCAGCTTGCGCGTGGCGATGCCGGCGTTCATCGCATCGACGACGCGGTTCATGAAGCGGGCCTGGCGGTCAGCCTGGCGGTTGAAGAGCTTGATCGACTGCACCGCGCGCAGCGACTCGAGGAAGTGACTCGCCTGCTGCGCCTCGTGGACCAGCGTCTCTTCGGTGGCTTGGCGCAGCGGACGGAAGAAGACCCAGCGCAGAAGCGCGTACGCGGCCACGGCCGCCAGCACGATCGCCGTCAGTGTCAGGCTGTAGAAGGCCATCATCGCCAGCGTCGCCACCACCAGCAGACCATCGAGCAGCGCTTCGACAAAGTGTGTCGTCAGCGTCTTCTGCATCGTCTGCACGGCAGCGAAGCGCGACCAGACGTCCCCGGCATGGCGCTTCTCGAACCAGGCCACCGGCAGGCGCAGCAGGTGCGCGAACACATTGCCCAACCACTGCAGGTTCAGCGTCGCCGACAGGTGCAGCACTGCCCACGAGCGCAGCGCCGCAGCCACCACCTGCAGCAGCACCAGCAGGCCAAAGCCGATGCCGAGCGTCAGCAGCAAGTCGCGGTCGTTGCTCACCACCACGTCGTCCACCACCCATTGCAACAAGAACGGGCCGCCAAGCACGAAGGCTTCGAGCGCGAGCGCCAGCAACACGATCTGCGCCACCGAGCGTTTCAAGCCGCGCACCGGGCCGATCAAGTGCTTGAGTTTCACGGCCTGGCGTTCGACTTTGGGCGCAAAGTCGGCCGCCGGCGTGAGCTCGAGCGCAACGCCAGTGAAGTGTTGCGACAGCTCGTGCAGCTTCTCCGTGTTGACTTTGACTTCGGTCTGAACGACGAATTGGTTGAAGTACCAGTGCAGCACACAAGGCAGCGGGAGCTGTTCCAAATGCTGCGGCTCGACGAGCAGAGCTCGCGGGTTGAAGCGCA
>JANOEG010000327.1:0-1703 GCA_031413095.1 Burkholderiales bacterium
GACGTTCTTCGCGGCACGATGAGCCTGGTCGGCCCGCGCCCCGAGGTGCCGCGCTACGTGGCACATTACCCGCCAGAATGGCGGGTACGGCTTCTCAGCGTGCGCCCGGGCATCACCGATTTCGCCTCGGTTCGCTACCGGGATGAGAACGAGCTGCTCGCGCAGGCGCACGACCCCGAACGCGAGTACATCGATGTGATCCTGCCGACCAAACTGCGCTATGCACTTCACTATGTCGACCAGCCCACCTTCGCGAACGACCTGAAGGTACTCGGGCTGACGCTGCGCACCGTCTTTATCCCAACGCTTCCAGTTTCAACGAGGGTCTTCGGAATGAACGACAGCAAACTCTGGGTCTGGTTGGATCAGAACATGTCGGCGCTCAGGCCGCGCAATCGCGCCATCGCCACCGGTGTCGACGCACTCATCATCCTCGCGTGCTGGCACCTCACCTACCTGTTTCGCCTGGGCTTCGAGCGTTGGCAGCCGGGCCGGCCCTGGTACGACGACTACGTGTCGTTCGGCGTCGCCCTGAGTTACCTGGTCTTTCTGGCGCTGGCGGGTGTGCCGCGCGGGCTGTGGCGATTCTTCGGCTTCGACGACTTCAAGCGAATCGCGCTGGCCTGCGTGCTGGCTGGTGCAACCAGCTCAGTAGTGGTGTTGATGGCGCAACTCAGCGGTGTGGCGCGCGCGGTGTTATTGCTGCACCCCATCTTCTGCATGTTGATGTTGGGCCTGGTACGCATGGCTTACCGCATGGTCTGGGAACAGGCGCACGCGTTGACCACCGGCGCGGAGGGTCAGGCACGCAGGGCCATCGTGCTGGGTGCCGGCGAAGCTGCGCGCCGCCTGGTCGGCGAGATTCACCGGCGCGAAGGCTGGACGGTGCTGGCACTGCTGGACGACGACCCCGCCAAGCAGGGCTTGCGAATCGGCGGCGTCAGGGTGCAGGGCACCATTGCCGACGTGGTGTTGCCACACCTGCTGGCCGGTGCGACGCACGTGATCGTTGCCATGCCGGGCGTGGCGGAGCAGCGGCGCGAGCAGGTGATCGAACTGGCACGCCAGACCGGGCTGAAAGTGATGAGCGTGCCAAGTCGGGTGGAACTCGAAAGCGAATTCGGCAATACCACGACCGTCGGGCTTTGATTCTGTTCGAGCTTCGGCCCGGCAATTCAGCGAGGCACCTGGAGGTTCTGTCCCAGGGCCTGCAAATCGGGCCGGTCGTTCAAAAGCGGCTGGCCAATGCTTCCGACACTTCGGCATTCACCTCGGCGGCAGAGCGGTACTCCGGCACCAAGTTGCGAATCTGGCGCAGCATCGATTCGGTGTCGTTGCTGTCACAGGCCTGGCGCAATGACTGCAGCATCTTGTCCAGCAGCGCAACTTCGATATGACGCTCGCGCGCGCTCATGATGCGCGGGTGGCCACTTGGAATCACGTCGTCGCCGATCAACAGTTCCTCGAACAGCTTCTCGCCGGGGCGCAGCCCGACCGCCTTGATCTCGATCTCGCCGTCCGGGTTCTCAGCGGTACGCTCGGTCAGGCCCGAGAGGCGAACCATCGAGCGCGCCAGGTCGGCAATGCGCACCGGCTCACCCATGTCGAGCACGAACACCTCGCCGCCCTTGGCCATCGCGCCGGCCTGGATCTGGCGACGGAACAGCGGAACCACCGACCCCGAAGAACCGAGCACGTTGCCG
>JANOEG010000328.1:0-2073 GCA_031413095.1 Burkholderiales bacterium
GGCGCAGGCGCGCGCAAAGGCCTTCCGCGCACCCGAGTTGTTGCTCGCGGTGGCGCGGCTCGAGCCCGTGCATGCCGACGTGCCGGCGTTTGAACGCTACGTGGCGCTCGGCGCGGCGCTGATGAACCTGCTGCTCGCCGCACACGGCTTCGGGCTCGGCGCGATGCTCACCGGCGGCCATGCGCTGCGCAGCGTGCACTTCGCGCAGGCGTTCGGGCTGGGGCAGGGCGAGCATGCCGTGTGCTTCGTCGCGATCGGCACGCCGACCGAGGTGCGCAGGCACAGTCGGCCCTCGGCGAGTGAACTGGTGAGCGACTGGCTGCCGCAGCCGCAGCGGCGATCTTGAAGGTCACTCGCTAATTTCGTGTTCTCGCGGCATCGCGCTATTGACTACAACGGCCAGCGCGAGCCGACACCGAACAGGCCGGCCAGGTCAGGCCGCCAGCGTTCTGCCGCTCGGCGTCACGCTGCGCGCCGCACATCGTCTCTTTGATCTTGCCGGTCGCCAGGGCCGGGATTGGTCCCTTGGGGCAGACATCGACGCAGTTCAGGATCGATCGGCAGCGGAACAGGTGATGCGGGTGGATAGCGTCAAGCATGGCCATGCCTCCAATGGCGGCAAACCGTCCAGCCGCGCGCGCGGCGCAGTCGGTTCGAGTGCGCCCAAGCATCGGGCGCGCCCGAGGGCTTGAAGATCGCATAGTTGCCATTCGCCTGGGCCACCAGTACCTCGTTGCAGTAGATGCGCGACTCCAGGTTCGCGAGGCGTTTGCCGCGGTTGAGCATGCTCGTGATGCAGGTCACGCGCCCCGTCGTCACCGGCTTGAAGTAGCTGATCTTGATCTCGACGGTCGCGGCTCCCCAGTTGCGAGGCCGGGAACCAGGGCTGCGCCCATGCCGGTGTCGGCCAGGGCGTACAGGGCGGCGCCATGCACGACGGCGTGAGGGTTCAGCAAGGACGGGCGGACTTCAAGCGAGCATTGGCTCTCGCCATGACTTTGCTGTTCGATGTGCAGGCCGATCAGGTCGGCAAAGGGATGGTTCATCTGCAGTCTCCATTGGGAGGATGAAAGGCCTCGGCATGATCTGTCACCAACTGCCCGATCAAGTCGATCACTCGATTGCCGTAGTTGTTCGGATCCAAACTCAGATTGAACAAGGAGAGGACTTGGTGCGGGTCGACCCGAACGTCCGCGCGGAGAACCCGGCCGGCATGGGTTCTGCGCAGGCAAGGATGTCATGCATGCTGGTTCCGCGCCAGCAGACAAGACACGGAGCCGGGGCGGTGCTGCGCGCCGTGTTGGCACTACGCTCTCGACATCGGGGGGAACCCTGAGCCGGAGGCTGTGATGCGCCCCGTGTGACGATCCAGGAACTGCCGACCCAGCGCAGTGCGGCGGGGGAGGCGCCCACATCGAGGCACTTCGGGCCGGTCTTGGCCCTGTTTCGGCCCTTGCCGGCCCATGCGGCCGTTGCGTGGGGCGTTTGAACCTCCTAGCGCGGCCTTCGGCCGCAACCAAGTTTCTCGGGTGCTCGCCGTGGCGCACTGGTACAAGAGCATATCGCCGTGCATCGCCGGGAGGACACCATGAAGGAGTTCGTCCACAAGTACGAGGATCGCATCCACGGTGTCCTGTCCTGCTTCGACCGCATGCTGTTCCGCGGCTACTTGCCCATCATGTCGGGCTGGTCGATGGCGCAGTTTCAGGTTCACCAACCGCGACATCCGAGCACGGCTGACGAGCACGCAACTGCTGCGTTCCTGCGCCAACGACCCGAAGAAGGCCAGTGCCAAGGTCGGCCGGTGCTTCAGACGCCTACACGCACACGGCCTGATTGCCAACATCCCGCGCACGCGCCGCTGGCGCGTGAACAACTACGGCCGCAACGTCATGGGCACGACGATGTACCTGCGCGAGCATCACTTCCCCAATGTCTACTCTGGCGTGATGCACTGATCTTCCTCGCGAAAGACAAGGAACTCACGGAGAAAGAATCTATCCTCCCCGCTCGCGTCGAGCCCGAGGTCAGGGCCGAAGTCGAGGCTGTCTTGCGCGAGGGCGAGTCGCTGAC
>JANOEG010000329.1:0-10306 GCA_031413095.1 Burkholderiales bacterium
ACCTGATGCACGACCCGGTGTACCGCCACGCGCTCGAACGCTTGCCGTGACACCGCCGCCCGCGGCCAGCCCGGACAACGAGGCCACTCGCCGCCGCCTGCAAATGGCCGACATCGCACGCCTGGCCGGCGTGTCGGTGTCCACCGTTTCGCGCGCCTTGAACGGCAGCGAACTCGTCAACGCTGAAACCCGCGAGCGCATTGCCACGCTGGCGCGCGAACTGAACTACAGCATCAACCTCGGCGCCAAGAATCTGCGCCTGCAGCGCAACCACACGATTGCTGTCGTCATCCCCTATGACGCCGTTTCGCGGCAGCACATCACCGACCCGTTTTTCATCTCGATGCTCGGCGGTCTTGCCGATGCAATCACCGATCGCGGCTACGACATGCTGCTCTCGCGTGTCGATTCGGAGAACCTCGACGCCGCCGCGCGCCTGGTCGACTCCGGCGTGGCGATCGGCGTGGTGCTGATCGGCCAGTGGCGCCATCACGATCAGCTGAACCAGCTTGCTGCGCGCAAACTGCCGATCGTCGTCTGGGGGGCGCAGTTGCCGCAGCAGATGTATTGCACCGTGGGCGGCGACAACCTGCGTGGCGGCCGGCTGGCCGCGGAGCACCTGGTGAAGCAGGGCCGCAAGCGCATCGTCTTCCTTGGCGACTCGCAACTGCCGGAAGTGGCGCAGCGCATGGCGGGCTACCGCGCGGCGCTCGCTGCCGCCAAGCTCACGCCGCGCGCTGAACTCGAACTCGCGGTGCCGTTCGAAGTCGGCGCGGCGCGTGCGGCGGTGGCCTCGCTGCTGGATCGCAAGATCGACTTCGATGCGGTCATTGGCTGCTCGGACCTGCTGGCCATCAGCGCGATGCAGGTGCTGCGCGAACACGGGCGCGACGTGCCGCGCGACGTGGCCGTGGTCGGCTATGACGACATGCCGCTGACCAACTACTGCGATCCGCCGCTGTCGTCCGTGCACCAGCCGGTGCCCGAGGCGGGTGTGCAGCTCGTCGATGCGTTGCTGGCGATGCTGCACGGCCAGGTCGCCGCGCCTCGCGTGCTGCCGGTGGAGCTGGTGGTGCGGCGCAGCTCGCAAGCCTGAATCGCTGCTTCGTTTTAGTCGCTTTTGCATTCGATTGCAGGACCAGGGCATTGTTTCTGTGCATTGGGTTGGTGTTTTCCCCGCATTGCAATCGATTGCAATCGCAGCAGAATCCGCCCGTCCGATGCGGCTGCCCAGCCGCGTCGCGCGCGCCGACCCGCACACCGACCGCCTGCCGAACTCACCTGAGGAGACACCATGACCCGTTGCCCCGCCACCCTGAAGCCCCTGGCCGTGGCCGCTTCGCTTGCGCTGTTGGCGCTGGCGAGCGCGCAGGCCCAGACCGCCGCGCCCTCGACACCAGCCGCTGAGCCCGCCAAGGAAGACGCCAAAAGCGGCGATGGACTGCAACTCGACCGCATCGTCGTCACCGGCACATCGCAAGCGCGCTCGAAGATGCGCTCCAGCGTTTCGGTCAGCACGATCGACGGCGACAGCATCGTCACATCCACCGCGGCCAGCGCAACCGAAGTGCTGCGCTCGGTGCCCGGCATCCGCTCCGAGTCGAGCGGCGGTGAAAGCAACGCCAACGTCGGCGTGCGCGGCATCCCGATCTCGGCCGGCGGCGCGCGCTACATCCAGTTCCAGGAAGACGGCCTGCCGGTGCTGCAGTTCGGCGACATCGCCTTCGCCACGCCCGACACCTGGATTCGCGCCGACGTGAATCTCGACCGCCTCGAAGTCGTGCGCGGCGGTTCGGCCTCGACGCTGGCCACCGGCGGCCCAGGCGGCATCATCAATTTCATCTCGAAGAACGGCTCGCAGCCGGGCGGCAGCATGTCGCTCAGCCAAGGCCTGGGCTACGACCACACACGCGTCGATGTCGGCTACGGCACGCGCATTGCGCCGAAGACACGCTTCTTCGTCGGCGGCTTCCAGCGTGTCGGTGACGGCGGCCGGCCCGGCGCCGACGGCGCGGAGAAGGGGGGCCAGATCCGCGCCAACCTGACGCAAGAGTTCAGCGGCGGCTTCGTGCGCGTGAGTTTCAAGCACCTCGACGACAACACGCCGACCTTCCTGCCGACGCCCGTGCGCTTCGTCAACGGCGAGATCAAGACCATCCCCGGCCTCGATCCGCGGCGCGCTGCGTTCTACGACGTGGCCTGGCCGAAGGACAACACGCTGACCGCAAGCAACGGCCGCGAACTCTCGGACATCAGCAAAGGGTTGACGGCCAAGAGTTCGGCGTTCGGCATCGAGGCCGAGTTCGATGTCGGCAACGGCTTCAAGCTCTCCAACAAGTTCCGCATCGCCAAGAACAGCGGCCGCTTCATCGGCATCTTCCCTGGCGACGACGTGGCTGCAGCGCCTGCGGGCACAACCATCGCCACCGGCCGCGGCGCCGGCTCGGCCTACAGCGGCGACAAGTTCACCGCGGTGATCTTCAACACCAAGCTCGATGATCTCGGCCTCACCGCCAACGACTTCAAGGTCGCGAAGCGCTTCGATCTCGGCGGCACTGACAACGTCACCGCCACGGCCGGCTTGTATGCGTCATCGCAGAAGGTCAAGCTGACGTGGAACTTCAATCAGTACTCGTTGTCGGCCGATGAGGAAGGCGCACGCGTGCTCGACGTGCCCGGCACTGTCAACGGCAGCCCAGGCTTCGGCGGCTGCTGCATGAACACGCAGGACTCGAAGTACAAGACGCTGGCGCCGTACCTGATCCTTGCCTACGAAGCAGGCCCGCTGTCGGCCGACGTGAGCGTGCGCCAGGACCGCAACTCCGCATCCGGCTTCTACCGCCAGACCTTGCCCGACTTCGGTGGCATCACCGCCGGCGAGGAGTACGACCTGACGACGTCGCGCAAGATCGACTACGACTTCAACAAGACCTCGTTCTCGCTCGGCGGCAACTACCGCATCACCAATGACGTGGCAGTGTTCGCGCGCTACAGCGACGGCGCGGCATACAACGCCGACCGCATCACCTTCTTCAACAATGCCGGCCTCGTCAATGGCACGAGCCCGACGATCCCGCAAAACAAGGTCAAGCAGTGGGAAGGTGGCGTCAAGTGGCGCCAGGGCGGCTTGAGCGTCTTCGCCACCTTGTTCCTCGCCAAGACCGATGAGGTCAACGTCGATCTGACGAGCACGCCGATCGCGGTCAACAACAACAAGTTCAAGTCGAAAGGCTTGGAGCTCGAGGCTGCGTACCGCGCAGGAGACTTCCGCATCAGCGGTGGCGCCACCGTCACTGATGCAGAGCAAGCCGACGGCCGCACGCCCAAGCGCCAAGCCAAGCTCGTCTATCAGCTGACACCCGAATACAGCTTCGGCAACCTGGCGTTGGGCGCGAGCATCGTCGGAACCACGGCGTCGAAGGATGACGGCCCGGGCCCCAACGGCTCACTGAGCATCACGCTACCTGCGTTCGCCAGCGTCAATGCGTTTGCCAGCTACCAGTTCACCGACGCGATCGCGCTGCAACTGGCGGCCAACAACCTGTTCGACAAGATTGGCTACACCGAGAGCAACGACGGCCGCGGCGCCGCGCGCTCGATCAACGGCCGCACGGTCAAAGCTACGCTGAAGTACAGCTTCTGATTGCCACGGCCCACCACGCCAAGGCGATTCGCGGCGCGGGTCAACCCGCGCCGCGCTGCTTCAACAGCATGCTCGATCTCCGCAAGTCCATCGACAGCACGAGCCGCGTGTCGCGAACGCCACGGTCCGTGCTCGTGATCGGCGAAGCGCTCATCGACCGCTTTGCCGATGGCGATGTCGTCGGCGGCGCGCCCTTCAACGTCGCGCGCTCGCTGGCGGCGTTCGGGGTGCCGACGACGTTCATCAGCCGCATCGGCGACAACGACGATGACGGCGCGCGCGTGCTCGCCAGCGCCTTGCGCATCGGTCTGCACGACGGATCGATCCAGCGCGATCGCCGGCGCGCCACCGGTGTGGCCACGGTGATCGAGCGTGGCGGCGAGCATCGCTTCGAGATCCACGCCGATGCCGCCTGGGACCATTTAGACCTGAACGAAGCGCGCGCTGCGTTGCGCGACGCCGCGCCGGGCATCGTCTATTTCGGCACGCTCGCTCAGCGCAGCGAGGCCTCAGCGCGGACGATCAATGCGCTGCTCGAGCAGACCGGCGCGCTGCGCTACCTTGACCTCAACCTGCGCGCCGGCCAGGACAACCGCGACGTCGCCCGCCATTCGCTCGAACGCGCCGACTGGGTCAGCGTCAACGACGAAGAGCTGCGCACTCTGCTGGTCTGGTTCGTGCCGCAGGCCGATGCCGCCGCGGCCGACGACAGTGCGGCTCTGCGAGGCGGCGTTCACTGCCTGATGCAGCGCTTTTCGATTGCGCGGCTGATCGTCACGCGCGGCGCCCGCGGCTATGCGGCCTTCGACCTGCGCGGGCGGTGCATCGCCCAAGGCACCGCGCACGCGGTGACGCCGGTGGTGGACACGGTCGGCGCCGGCGATGCTTTCAGCGCGGCCTTCATCGCGCTGCAATCCGCGGGCTGCACCATGGCGGCGTCCCTCGCAGCGGCCAACCGTTACGCTGCGGCCCTTTGCGGCCAGCGTGGCGCGTTGCCCGAAGACGCGGCGTTCTTTCGTGACTGGCGCGCGGCGCTGGGCTTGCAGCAGCGTGCATCGGCGCTGGCGTAGGCCGGCCCACTGAACAAGGACAAGCAAGACATGAAACCCCATCTGTCCTTCTGGCAGATCCTGAACATGAATGTCGGATTCTTCGGCATTCAGTTCAGCTTTGGTCTTCAGCAGGCCAACATGAGCCCGATCTACGCCTACCTCGGCGCCGACGAAGGCAACTTGCCGCTGCTCTGGCTGGCCGGGCCGATGACGGGCTTGCTGGTGCAGCCGATCATCGGCGCGATGAGCGACCGCACGGTGTCACGCTGGGGCAGGCGAACGCCATACTTTCTGATAGGTGCGATCCTGTGCAGTCTCGGCCTGCTGGTGATGCCGTTCTCGCCGACGCTGTGGTTCGCCGCCGGCCTGCTGTGGATTCTCGACGCGGCCAACAACGTGACGATGGAGCCGTACCGCGCCTACGTCAGCGACCGGCTCAATCGCAACCAGCATTCGCTTGGCTTCCTGTCGCAAAGCGCGTTCACCGGACTGGCGCAGACGATGGCGTATCTCGCGCCATCAATCTTCGTCTTCTTCGGCATGAACAAGGACGCGGTCAATGGCAACAACATTCCGCACATCACGGTCGCGGCGTTCCTGGTCGGCGCGCTGCTGTCATTCATCACCGTCTACTGGTCGGTGAAGACAGTGCCTGAGTTGCCGATGAGCGAGGCCGAGAAGAACGCGTTGCGCGCCAAGCCGAGCGGTGTGGCGGCGACGTGGAACGACATCGTGGTCGCGTTCAAGGAAATGCCGCCGACGATGCGCCAGCTGTGGTGGATGAAGCTGTTCCAGTGGTACGGGATGATGTGCTACTGGATCTACATCGTGCCGGCGCTGGCGCGCACGATGTTCAACACGAGCGACCCGACGACGGTCGGCTTTCGCGACGCGGGGCTGTTGAACGGCCAGATCGGCGGCTTCTACAATTTTGTCGCCTTCATCGCTGCGTTCGCGATGGTGCCGTTCACCAAGCGTCTTGGCGCCAAGCCGGTGCATGCGTTGTGTCTGACGCTGGCCGGCATCGGCATGTGGGCGATCCCGTCGATCCGCGACAAGGCGTGGCTGTTCGTGCCGATGATCGGCGTCGGTCTGGCTTGGGGCTCGATCATGGGCAATCCGTATGTGCTGTTGGCCGGCAGCATCCCGCCCGAGCGCGCCGGCGTGTACATGGGCATCTTCAACATGTTCATCGTCATCGTCATCCCGATGCTGATCCAGATGGTGACGCTGCCGCTGGTGTACAACAGCCTGCTCGGCGGCGATCCGGCCAACGTGATCCGGCTGGCGGGCACGCTGCTGATCATCGCCGCGGTGTGTGTGTTGTTCGTCAAGACGGCCGACCACAAAGCATGAAGAACCAGGTTCAACTGATCACCTACGTCGATCGCCTCGGCGGCGGTGGGTTGAAGGAACTCGGCGCGCTGTTGAGCGGTGCGTTGGCCGGCGTCTTCGGCGGCGTGCACCTGTTGCCGTTTTTCCATCCGATCGATGGCGTCGACGCGGGCTTCGACCCGATCGATCACACGCAGGTCGATCCACGCTTGGGCGATTGGGCCGACATCAAGGCGCTCGCTCAGCATGTCGACGTGATGGGCGACGTCATCGTCAACCACATGTCGTCGCAGTCGCCGCAGTTTCTCGACTACTCGACGCGTGGTGATGCCTCGCCGTATGCCGGCCTGTTCCTGACGATGGGCTCGGTGTTTCCGAGCGGCGCCACCGAGCGCGACTTGCTTGCTGTCTATCGCCCGCGCCCGGGCATGCCCTTCACGTACACGACGCTGGCCAACGGCGAGAAGAAGTTCTTGTGGACCACGTTCACGCCGCAGCAACTCGACATCGACGTTCAGCACCCGCAGGGCAGGGCGTATCTCGACGGCATATTGGCGACCTTCGCCGCCAACGGCGTCAACATGGTCCGGCTCGACGCCGTCGGTTATGCGATCAAGAAGCCGGGCACGAGCTGCTTCATGCTGCCCGAGACCTTCGACTTCATTGCCGCCTTCGCCGGCCGTGCCAAGTCGCTTGGCATCGAGGTGCTGGTGGAAGTGCATTCGTACTACCAGCGCCAGATCGAGATCGCCCAGCGCGTCGATTGGGTCTATGACTTCGCGCTGCCGCCGCTGGTGCTGCACGCGCTGTTCAACAAGACGAGCAAACCGCTCAAGCACTGGATCGGCATCCGGCCCACCAATGCGTTGACGGTGCTGGACACACACGACGGCATCGGCATCATCGACATCGGCGCCGATTCGTCGGACCGCGCCGGCCACCCGGGCCTCGTGCCACCGGCCGAACTCGACGCGCTGGTCGAAACCATCCACACCAACAGCGGCGGCCAGAGCCGGCAGGCCACCGGCGCGGCGGCGTCAAACCTCGACCTATACCAGGTCAACTGCACCTTCTACGACGCGCTGGCGCGGAACGACCGCGCCTACCTGATCGCGCGCGCGATCCAGTTCTTCCTGCCCGGCGTGCCGCAGGTCTATTACGTCGGCCTGCTCGGCGGCGAGAACGACATGGCACTGCTGGAGCGCTCGCGTGTTGGGCGCGACATCAACCGCCACCACTACAGCCGCGCCGAGATCAACGCCGCGCTGCAACGCCCGTTGGTGCTGGACGTGGTCGATCTGATCCGGCTGCGCAACAGCCACCCGGCCTTCAACGGCAGGTTCGAGTTGCAAGCCAGCGCCGACGACATGCTGGTCCTGCGCTGGTTCGACGGCCGAAGCTGGATCGCGCTCACGGTGGGTCTGGCACAACGCACGCTGCTGATCGAAGGTGACGACGGCAGCAGCGGCAGCGGGCCCCGGCGTTACGACTTCCGCTCCTAGAAGACCGCATCCAGGTTCAAGCCGCGCTCGGACATTCGGTATCGACCGCCTGCAACGCCAAGGGCTCAGCGCGGCCGGCGCCGACAACCGAGGGTGGATCCATGAACGTGATGCCGAGACTCCCGTGAACGTGGCCGCCACGTTGAGCTTCGAGTCGCCCGTGACCGATGACAGCGTCAGTGTCAGTGACGGCGTGTCTGGTCAATCTGCGTGGGGACGCCGAGCCGGCGATTCTTCCAGCGCCATGAGTGCAGGCCACTCGCGAGCGGCCTGCACTTCCATTAAGCCCTGTCAAAGGGTAGCTTGATCTGCGACAGATCCTTCTTTGTCTCGACGAGGACCAGCGGGCCGTCGTCGATCGCCACCGGCGGCTTGGGCTCGCGCGGCACGCGTGGTGCTTTCGCTTCGGCCGCGATGGCGGTTTGCGCGGCACGCACCTTGTCGCTGTCGGAATGGACCCACTCCAGGCCCGCGGCGCTGGCCACGGCATTGAGGCGGTCGATCGGCAGCGCGTAGGGCTCGGCTTTCGTTGAGTCCGCGGTTGCCGGGGCCGGCACAACGATCGGACGCGCCGTGGCCACTGGCTGCGGCACCACAGACACAGGGATCACGGGCGCTTCGATCACCGGTGCTTCGATCAACGGCTCGGTGGTCGCAGCGGCGATCGGGCTCTGCAGCGCGGGCGCGGGCTCGGAGGCCTCGACGCGGTCTGTCGCTTCGTCATTGACATCGAGTGCGGCCTCGTCGCTGCCATTGACGGCTGCGTCGCCCGCTGCACCTTCGCCGCGGTTGCGGCCGCGGCCACCGCGGCGGCGGCGGCGGCGTGCGCCGTCGCGTTCGCCGTTGGCGTCGCCTTCGGCCGCCGGCAACTGGCCTTCAGCAGCGGCTGGCGCGGTGTCGCCGTCAATCAACGCGAGTTGTGCTGCCGGCAACAGATCGCTTTCAGGTTTTGCCACAGGGGCTTCACTGCGGCGTCCGCCTTCGCCGCGCGGCGGACGCGGTTCACGGGGCTCGCGTGCTTCACGGGGTTCACGCGCCTCGCGCGCTGGCGGTGCAGCGGGTGGCTGTTGCTGATCGCGCGGGCCGGGTTGACCTTCGCTGCGACGGCCGTCACTGCGGCTTTCACGGCTCTCACGCGGTTCGCGCGGCTCACGGCCTTCGCGACCGTCTCCACGCGCACCCTCTCCACGCGCACCTTCTCCACGCGCACCTTCTCCACGTGCTGCGCGTTCTCCACGTTCACCGCCGCGTCCACCTCGGCCACCGCGTTCGCCCCGGCCACCGCGCTCGCCGCGTTGCTGGCCGCGGCCTTCTCCGCGATCCGTACGGT
Organism: Burkholderiales bacterium; assembly: GCA_031413095.1. Lineage (GTDB taxonomy): Bacteria > Pseudomonadota > Gammaproteobacteria > Burkholderiales > Burkholderiaceae_C > CADEEN01. The sequence continues at coordinate 8,863 of JANOEG010000329.1, forward strand.
CCTGGCGCTCACCTCGATCACTCGCTCTCGGCTTGGCCTCCGTGGCGGCTGTGGCCACGGCACCTGGCGCCGGCGCGACCGTCGGCGCGTCAGCGCCACCAAACAGCTTCTTGACCCACGAGAAGAAGCCCCCGCCGGCAGGCTGCTGAACGGCAACAGGCGCTTGCACCGGCCGCGGCGGCGCCGCCGCCAAGGGTGCGGTCACTGGTTCGGGCTTCGGTGGCGCGATCGGTGCCGGCTGATCCGGCAGCACGCCCTTGATCACCGGCTCCTGCCGGTCTTTGGGCTTCTCGCGGCGCGTGATACCGACTTCGTCCTCCGGCTCCTCGATCATCGTGTAGCTGGCCTTGTAGGCCTCGAGGCGCGGGTCGTCGTGGCGCAAGCGCTCCAGCTTGTAGTTCGGCGTTTCGATGTGCGGGTTGGGAATCAGCAGCACGTTGACGCGCTGCTTCAATTCGATCTTGGTGATCTCGCTGCGCTTCTCGTTGAGCAGGAACGACGTCACTTCGACCGGCACCTGCACATGCACCGCGGCCGTGTTGTCCTTCAGCGCCTCCTCCTGAACCATGCGCAGAATCTGCAGCGCGGAGGACTCCGTGTCTCGGATGTGGCCGGTGCCGTTGCAGCGCGGGCAGGTGATGTGACTGCCTTCAGACAGCGCAGGCCGCAGGCGTTGCCGGCTCAGTTCGAGCAGGCCGAATTTGGAGATGGCGCTGTACTGCACTCGCGCGCGGTCGAACTTCATCGCCTCGCGCAGGCGCTGCTCGACGTCGCGGCGGTTCTTCGACTCTTCCATGTCGATGAAGTCGATCACCAGCAGGCCGCCCAGGTCGCGTAGCCGCATCTGGCGCGCGATTTCATCAGCCGCTTCGAGGTTGGTGCGCGTCGCGGTCTCTTCGATGTCGCTGCCGCGTGTGGAGCGGGCGCTGTTGACGTCGATCGAGACCAGCGCCTCGGTGTGGTCGATGACGATCGCGCCGCCCGAGGGCAGGGTGACCGTGCGCGAGAACGCTGTCTCGATCTGGTGCTCGATCTGGAAGCGCGAGAACAGCGATGCGTCGTCGCGATAACGTTTCACGCGATTGGCCGTCTCCGGCATCACGTGATTCATGAACTGCTTGGCCTGATCGTAGATGTCGTCGGTGTCGATCAGGATCTCGCCGATGTCGGCGGTGAAGTAGTCGCGGATGGCGCGGATGACGAGCGACGACTCCTGATAAATCAGAAAGGCGCCCTTGCCAGCCTTGGCGGCGCCGTCGATCGCCTCCCACAGCTTGAGCATGTAGTTCAAGTCCCACTGCAGCTCGGGCGCGGTGCGGCCGATGCCGGCTGTGCGCGCGATCAGCGACATGCCTTTTGGGTAGTCGAGCTGATCGAGGTTTTCCTTCAGCTCTTCGCGGTCCTCGCCCTCGATGCGGCGCGACACGCCGCCGCCGCGCGGGTT
>JANOEG010000330.1:0-2079 GCA_031413095.1 Burkholderiales bacterium
ATGCGCGGCTACTGGGAAGACGAACAACGCACGCGCGAGGCGATCGACGAATCAGGCTGGATGCACACCGGTGACCTGGCGACGATCGACGCCGAGGGCTACTGCAACATCGTCGGCCGCGTGAAGGACATGCTGATCCGCGGCGGCGAGAACGTCTACCCACGCGAGATCGAAGAATTCCTGTTGCGCCATGCGGCGGTGCAGGAGGTGCAGGTATTCGGTGTGCCCGATGCGCGCTATGGCGAGGAAATCTGCGCCTGGATCGTGCTGAACGCGGGCCAGACCGCGAGCGCGGAAGAGATCAGCGCGTTCTGCCAGGGCCAGATCGCGCACTACAAGCAGCCGCGCCATATCCGCTTTGTGCCGGCGTTTCCACTTACCGCGACCGGCAAGGCGCAGAAGTTCGTGATGCGCGAAGCGATGATGCGCGAGCTCGGTCTGCAGGAAGCGAAGACCGCGTGACAGACCGCGAACGCGCATGACCGACGAGCAGATCTTCTTCCTCGAAATCACCGAGCTCACCCGGTTGCTGCATACGCGAAAGCTCTCGCCGGTGGAGTTGACGCACAGCATGCTCGAGCGCATCGCCCAGCTCGACCCGCGCCTGGGCTCGTATGCGCTGGTCACGCCCGAGCTGGCGCTCGCGCAGGCGCGCGACGCCGAAAAGCTGCTGATGCAGCACCGCATCCTTGGGCCCCTGCACGGCGTGCCCGTTGCCGTGAAGGACCTGTGCTTCACCAAAGGCATCGCGACCGCAGCGGGCATGCCCATGCATCGCAACTTCGTCCCCAACTTCAACGGCACCGTGGTCTCGCGCCTGCGCGATGCAGGCGCCATCCTGCTGGGCAAATTGCAGATGACGGAAGGCGCGTTTGCCGATCACCACCCCGACATCCGCCCGCCAGTCAACCCCTGGCATGTCGACCACTGGTCGGGCGCGTCGTCCAGTGGCTCGGGTGTGGCCACGGCGGCGGGCCTTTGTTTTGGGTCGCTCGGCACCGACACCGGCGGTTCGATCCGGTTTCCGTCCGCCGCGAACGGCGTCACCGGCCTGAAGCCTACCTGGGGCCGCGTGTCGGTGAATGGCGCGTATGAACTAGCGGCCTCGCTCGACCACATCGGGCCGATGTGCCGCAGCGCGGCGGACGCCGGCGCGATGCTGGGCATCATCGCCGGTGCCGACGCGCGCGACCCGACGGCGCGCCAGGAGCCCGTGCCCGACTACCTGGCCGGCACCGACCGCGACCTGCACGGCGTGCGCATCGGCATCGACCCGCACTACACGTCGGTGGGTGTCGACGCGGTGATGGCCGCCGCGATGCACGACGCCAGGCAAGTCTTTTCCTCGCTCGGCGCCGAGCTGCGCAGCGTGCAGTTCCCCGACCCGCAGGAGGTGATTCGCGACTGGGGTGCGCAATGTGCCGTCGAAACCGCGGTCGCGCACGAGGCCACCTTTCCGTCGCAGCGCGCGGCCTATGGGCCGGGGCTGGGCGGTTTCATCGAGATGGGGCGCGGCGTCAACGCGCTCGACCTGCAGAAGGTCTGGCTGCGCCGGCGCCAGTTCGCAGGCAAGGTCGCTGCGCTGTTCGAAACGATCGACCTGCTGCTGATTCCGGCCCAGCCAATGGCGTCGCCGACGATGGCGCAGATGGAAACGCTGGGCTCGGACCCGAATGCATTCGAAGTGCTGGTGAAATTCACCGCGCCGTTCAACACCACCGGCAGCCCGACGATGACCTTCCCCGCCGGCTTCACGCCAAAAGGAACCCCGGTGGCGATGCAGGTCGTGAGCCGGCACCTCGACGAGCCGCTGCTGGTGCGCGCCACGCGCGCGTTCCAGCGCGTCACCGACTGGCACCGCAGGCATCCATCACTGACCGGCAGACGCTGAATCTGCAGCGCGCTCGATCCCGTCAGCAGCACCAGTGCGATTGAACTGACCCGCGGCGATGACAGGCCCGATCAGGGCGCCGCGCTCGTCAGCATCTTGACGAGCTGGTCGAGCTGCGCGGCATTGCCGCAATTCGGCGTGCGAAGTTGCGCACGCATCCAGCGCTCCGACTCCTTGGCCAGAACCCA
>JANOEG010000331.1:0-2591 GCA_031413095.1 Burkholderiales bacterium
GCGCTCGCGCGGTGAGCCGGACTTGCGCAGGTACAGGCGCAGCATCTGCAACGGGTACAGGCCGGCCAGCAGCAGGAACCACGGCGAGACGGCCAGCGACGACACGGCGATCAGCGCCGGCAGCGCCATGCCCCACAGCCGTGAGCGACGCGACTCGCGCACCCAATGGCGCTCCGGCGGCGCGCCGAACAGGCGCGAACATTCGGCAAAGGCGTAGCCGGTGCGCTTGGTGCGCATCCACCATTGCCCCCAGCGCAGGATCGCCGCGTCGTGCAGCGTCATCGGCGCGTCGAGGCAGCGGATCGTCCAACCCGCACCGCGGATGCGGATGCACAACTCGGGCTCTTCGCCGGCGATCAGGTCTTCGCGATAGCCACCGGCGCGGCGCAGCGCCTCGGTGCGCATCATCACGTCGCCGCCGCACGAGCGCACCTCACCCGGAGGCACGTTCCATTCCATGTCGCACAGGCGGTTGAAGACCGAGCGCTCGGGGTAACGCTCGCGGCGGCGTCCGAACACCGCCGCCACGCCCTCGTTGCCGCGCAAGAAATCGTGTGCCGTTTCGAGCCAAGCCGCATCGACTTCGCAATCGCCATCGACGAACTGCAGGAACTCGAGGTCGGGCCTCAACTTCAGCGCCAGCACGGCGCCGGCATTGCGCGCCCGCGCGGCCGTGAAGGGCGTGCTCATGTCGAGCGCCACCAGCTCCGCACCGAGCGCCTTGGACATCGCCACGGAGCCGTCGGTCGAGCCGGAGTCCACATAGACCACCAGCGCCACGCGTCCTGCCACTGAATCGAGGCAGCGGCGCAGGCGCTCGCCCTCGTTGCGGCCGATCGCAACCACAGCCACATCAGGCAACAGGGGACGTGCGGGCAGTTCACTCATCACTGCGGCAGACTGTAAGTCACGCCAATCCACGCTCGGCGAGCACGCGCGCGATCAGTGCGTGGCGGCGGCGGTGCATGTCCTGGTGTGTCATCGCGCGTGCCGTGGCCAGCGCAGCCAAGCCCAGGCGCCGCAATTCAGCAGGCTGATCGGCAGCCCAACGCACCGTGTCGGCCAGCGCCTGCGCGTCGGCCGGCGCAAACAGGCGGCCGTTGACGCCCTCGGTGACGCAGGTCTTCAAGCCCGGTGTGGCCGAGGCCAGCACCGGCAGCGCCTGCGAATAGGCGTCGTAGACGATGCGAGGCTGCTCGTCGGCCAGGCTCGGCACCAGCACCGCATCGAAGCGCCGCAACAGCGCAAAGAAGGGCTCGCCATAGGGCACCGGGTCGAGCACTTCGAGCTGCACCTGGTCGTTGCTCTGCGTGGCCTGCTCGCGGCACGCGCCTTCGAGCTCACCGGCGCCGATGATCGACAGCTGCACACGGATGCGGCCTTCGCTGCGCAAGCGCTGCAGCGCCTCGAAGATCACGTGCAGGCCCTTGTCTTCCTGCAGGCGGCCGGCAAAAAGGAGCCGCAGCACAGGCGCGCCGTCGCTTTGACGCGCCTGCCAGCGCGCCTGGGCAGCGGCATCAGACAGCACGATCGCCTCGTCGATCCACGAGGCGTGGATGACATGGCCACGCTCGGCGTGGCGCGGCATCAGGTCGCGGCGGTAGCCTTCATGGGTGAAGAAGGCGATATCGGCCAGCGAAATCGTCCAGCGGTTGAGCGCCTCCACGACGGCAGCCTGCCAGCGCCGCAGCAGCGACGCGCGCTCGCCGTGCGCGATCCGCCACGGTGACGCTTCGACATTGACCATCAGGCACTTGCCGCGCAGCCGTGCGATCAGGTTGGCGAGGTACGGCGTGTCGAACAGCCACCATTGGCCGTAGAGCGAATGCACGAAGTCACTGCGGCCGACCAGGCGCCACAGTTGCCACGCTGCCAGCGGCGCCTCCAGCAGCGCCAGCAGCGAGCGCTGCCGGTAGGCGATCCGGACAAAGCGAAAGCCATGCTCGTCAGCGGGCACGGCATCCTCCGGCGCCTCGGCATGCTCGAACGGGCAGGCCACCGTCAGGTGGCGGATGTAGTCGGTGTGGCGCGCCAGATCGACCGCCCACAGGCGCTCGATCCAGCGCCGCCCCTGACGGTCAACGATCACCGGGATGTGAATCACCAGCAGGTAGTTGCAGGCCAGCGGCGGCAGGGAAGCGGAAGGCTGAAGGCTCATGGTGCGAGCGGCGAATCTACCGCGTGCCCTGCGCAGCTCACGTCCAGCATTTCTCGATTGGACGCGTTACCGGTGAACAACCCAGCAACCGCCGCGGAACTGGCTTTGCCAGGCCGCTGGCGGTGCCCCCTTGAGGGGGAGCGGCGCAGCCGCTTCGGGGGTGAGCCATTTACCGCGGTTTGTGGGTGTCGCCGCCCCACAGCGCGCGTGCGGTGCGGCACGGTGCGCCTTCCCAAGCCGCGCCGCACGAGGATTGCACTTGCGCGCACATGCCCTCGCCCGCTTCACGCAGCGCGCGGTAGGACTTGGCATCGACGCGGCCGACGCCGGCGATCAGCACCACCTCCGACACCGGCAATTCGCTCTTGTCGTTCATGGCCAGACAGGCGCTGCGCAGCATGGCCGTGACGCAACCGTTGTAGATGGCGCCGAC
>JANOEG010000332.1:0-2054 GCA_031413095.1 Burkholderiales bacterium
CGGCAAGGCCATCGTCTGCATCTCGTCGGCGTAGCCGGACATCAGCAGCACCGGCATCGCCGGGCGCAGCTCGCGCATGCGCTGCGCCAACTGATCGCCACGCAGGCCGGGGCCGAGCATGACGTCGCTGATCAGCAGGTCGAACGGTGCCGGCGCGCTGGCCACCGCGTCGAGCGCCGACTCGGCGCTGGCGCAGGCGCGGACCTCGCAGCCCCATTGCGACAGGAAAGTCTGCACGACGCGCAGCACTTCGGGCTCGTCTTCGACCAGCAAGACCGACAGGCCCTTCGGCACCACCGCGGCGGCGGCGGGCGTGGTCGCACTGGCTACGCTCGCTTGGGGCGGGCTTGGCAAGTACAGCGTGACGGCAGTGCCCTCGCCAAGCCGGCTGTCCAGCGCCACCGCACCTCTGGATTGGTGCAGGAAGCCGTGCACCGTGGCCAGGCCGAGGCCGGTGCCGCGCCCGGCCTCCTTGGTGGTGAAGAAGGGTTCGAAAGCGCGGGCCCGCACCGCGTCGCTCATGCCGACACCGCTGTCCTCGACGCGCAGTGCGACGCCACCGTGAGCCCATGCCGAGGCGTCGGCCTGCGGCGGTGTTTGTTCGCAGCGCGCTGCGGCAAAGCGCAGCACACCGCCTTCAGGCATGGCATCGCGCGCATTGATGGCGATGTTGAGCAGGGCCGACTCGAGCTGCCCTGCATCGGCCAGACAAGGCGGGCAATCGGCCGCCACGTCAACCTCGATGCGGATGCGCGCATCGAGCGTGCGCCGCAGCAGCGCCGCCAGTGGGTGCAGCATGGCGCCGACGTCGATGGCGCGCGGCTGCAGCATCTGCCGCCGCGAAAAGGCGAGCAGCTTGGCCGTCAGCTCGGCGCCGCGGCGCGAGGCTCGCGTGGCTGCAGACACCAGGTCCAGCGCCAGTGCATCGGCGCTGACGCTGGGCAGGTCTTCGAGCACTTGCAGATTGCCCTGGATCACCGTCAACAGGTTGTTGAAGTCATGCGCGATGCCGCCGGTAAGTTGACCCACGGCTTCGAGCCGCTGGCCGTGGCGCTGCGCCGCTTCGGACGCCACGCGCTGCAGCACCGTCGTCACCAGGCTGGCCAGCGAGGCGAGAAAACGCTCGGCGTCGGCGCCCAGCGCCGTGGCCTCGGTGGCATGCACTTCGAGCGCACCGACGATGCGCCCGCGGTCGGCCAGCGGCATCGACAGTCGCTGCGCCATGCCGCTCGCGGCCGACGGGCCGCGCAGCACGCCGCGCGCCGCCAGCTCGGCGGCGTCCGGCAGCGGCAGCGCCGGCCCGAACGCACCGGCGCATTCGACACGGCGGCCGTCGGCATCGAGCACGAACAGCGCCGCGGCCGGTGCATCGAGCGCCAAAGCGGCTGCCTGCGGCGTTTGGCGCAACACGTCCGCGCTGTCGCCGCTGTCCACCGCCAGACGGCCCATCTGCGCGATGGCTTCGGCATGGCGCGCGCGCTGCAAGGCCTGCTTGACGCGCGGGTACTCGCCGATGCCGCGGATGGCGGCAAGCACGAATGACTGCCCGGCGGCCTTCACGGGGCTGAGCGCAATCTCGACCATGATCTCGCTGCCGTCGCGGCAGCGCGCCGACAGCTCCATCTGCAGGCCCATCGGGCGGCGCGTCGGCGCGCCCTGGTAGGCGTGGCGCAAGCCGGCGTGGCGCGATCGCACCGCGTCGGGCACCAGGGCCTCGATCGCCAGGCGCTGCAACTCGTCCATCGAGTAGCCGAGCAGCGCCGCCGCCGCACTGTTGGCACGCACGATGCGCCCACGCGCATCGACCAGCAACACCGAGTCGGGGAAAGCGTCGAACAAAGCCTGCCAGACACCGTCGTCGGCCTGGTCGAACTGCAAACGGGCCGTCATGCGTTGGCCACCGGTACCGCCAGCAGATAGCCCGCGCCACGCACCGATTTGATGATCGGCGCCCCCTCGCCGCGGGCCTCGAGCTTGCGCCGCAAGCGGCCCACCTGCACATCGACCGTGCGATCGAACGGGCCGGCCTCGCGGCCGCGCGTCGCGTCGAGCAG
>JANOEG010000333.1:0-8949 GCA_031413095.1 Burkholderiales bacterium
CCTCTGAACATGGAGTTCCAATGAGCATCGTTTCCAAAGACACCACTTTCCTCGGCTACCGGCGTGAGAACGGCCGCGTCGGCATTCGCAACCACGTCATCATCCTGCCGCTGGACGACCTGTCCAATGCGGCGGCCGAGGCCGTGGCGCACAACATCAAGGGCGCTCTGGCGATTCCGCACCCGTATGGGCGGCTGCAATTCGGCGCCGACCTCGATCTGCATTTCCGCACGCTGATCGGCAGCGGCTGCAATCCGAACGTGGCCGCGGTCGTCGTCATCGGCATCGAGGACGGCTGGACGAAGAAGGTGGTCGATGGCATTGCCACCACCGGCAAGCCCGTCAGCGGCTTCGGTATCGAAGGCCACGGCGACCACGAAACGATCATGAAAGCCAGCAAGGTCGCGCGCGAGTACGTGCAATGGGCCAGCGAGAAGCAGCGCGAGGCTTGCCCGATCTCCGAGCTCTGGGTCAGCACCAAGTGCGGCGAGAGCGACACCACCAGCGGCTGCGGCGCGAATCCGACCGTGGGCAACGCCTTCGACAAGCTGCATCCGCTGGGCAACTACCTGTGCTTCGGTGAGACGAGCGAGATCACCGGCGGCGAGAAGATCGTCGAGCAGCGTTGCAAGACGCCGGAGGTGGCCCAGCAGTTCATGTTCATGTTCAACCGCTACCAGGACATGATCAACCGCCACAAGACGAGTGACCTGTCGGACAGCCAGCCGACCAAGGGCAACATCGCCGGCGGCCTGACGACGATCGAAGAGAAGGCCCTCGGCAACATTCAGAAGATCGGCAAGAAGTGCACGGTCGATGGCGTGATCGACAAGGCCGAGATGCCGACGCACCCGGGGCTGTGGTTCATGGATTCGTCGAGTGCCGCGGCCGAGATGGTGACGCTGTGCGCGGCCTCGGGCTACGCAGTGCATTTCTTCCCGACGGGGCAGGGCAACGTCATCGGCAACCCGATCCTGCCGGTGATCAAGATTTGCGCCAACCCGCGCACGGTGCGCCTGATGAGCGAACACGTCGATGTCGATACGAGCGGCCTGCTGCAACGCGACATCACGCTCGATCAGGCGGGCGACAAGTTGCTGGAGTGCATGCTGCGCACGGCCAACGGGCGCTTGACGGCGGCCGAGGCGCTGGGGCATCGGGAGTTCGTGCTGACAAGGTTGTACGAAAGCGCATGAGCCGCATCGTCATCACTGAGTTCATCGACGAACGCGCACTGCCGGCGCTGCGTGCCCAGCACGACGTCGTCTATGACGCCAAGCTCGTCGATGACCTGCCGCGCTTGCTGAAGGAGGCGGCCAGCGCCGACGCGATCATCGTGCGCAACCGCACGCAGGTTCGCGGCGAGCTGTTGGCCGTGTTGAAGCAGTGCCGCGTCGTCGGCCGCCTCGGCGTCGGTCTGGACAACATCGACGTGCCGGGCTGCGAGGCGCGCGGCATGAAGGTGATTCCCGCCACCGGTGCGAACGCGTTGTCAGTGGCCGAGTACGTCATCGCCAGCGCCATGCTGTTGCTGCGCGGCGCCTATCAGAGCACGACTTCGGTGGCAGCAGGCCAGTGGCCGCGCAACGCGTTGTCGAGCGGTCGCGAAGTTGCCGGCAAGACCCTCGGCCTGATCGGCTTCGGCTCGATCGGGCAGCTCGCGGCGAAGCTGGCGCAGGGTGTTGGCATGAACGTGATCGCCTTCGACGCGATGATGGATGCTGACCACCCGGCGTTTGCGGCAAGCAGCGTCCGCTTTGCCGGCCTGGATGAAGTGATCGCGACCGCTGATGTGGTCAGCCTGCATGTGCCGTTGGTGGATTCCACGCGCAACCTGTTCGATGCACGCCGCATCGCGTCGATGAAACGCGGCGCGGTGCTGATCAACACCGCGCGCGGTGGCATCGTCGATGAGCTGGCGCTCGCGGCCGCGCTGAAGGGCGGCGCGCTCGGCGGCGCGGCGATCGATGTCTTCGACGAGGAACCGGTGCCGGCGTCCGAGCACTTCAAGGACTGCCCGAATCTGTTGCTGACACCGCACATCGCCGGTGTCTCTGCCGAGAGCAATGAGCGCGTGAGTTTCCTGATCGCCGAGAAAGTGCTGGAGGCCCTTTCGTGAGGTTCACATGAAAGTGCCGGCCGACGACCTGCGTGCCTTGGTGCAAGGCGCGCTGCAGCGCGCCGGCGCAGGCGAGGCAATGGCTGCATCGGCCGCCCGCGCGCTGGTGCTCGCCGAGGCGCAGGGCATCGGCTCGCACGGGCTGTCACGCGTGGCGCAGTACGCCACGCACCTGAAGAACGGCCGCGCCGATGGCGCTGCGGTGCCGCGCGTACTGCGGACGGGCAGCGCTGCGGTGCAGATCGACGCCGGACAGGGCCTGGCTTTTCCGGCCTGCGAGCTTGCCGTCCAGGAAGCGATCGCTCGCGCGAGGGACCACGGTGTGGGGATTGCCGGCGTCGCGAACAGCCACCATGCCGGCGTGATCGTTGATCACTTGCGGCCGGTGGCCGCGGCCGGCATGGTCGGGCTCGGGCTGGCCAACTCGCCCGCGGCGATGCCGGCCGCGGGTGGCCGGCATCCGATCTTCGGCACGAATCCGGTCGCCGCGGTGTTCCCGCGGCGCGGCGGCGACGCCTTGCTGATCGACCTCAGCCTGTCTGAAGTCGCGCGCGGCAAGGTGATGGTTGCCGCGAAGAAAGGCGAGCCGATCCCGCTCGGTTGGGCGCTCGATGCCCAAGGCCAGCCGACGACGGATGCGAAGGCGGCGCTCGAAGGCTCGATGCTGCCGATGGGCGCCGCCACGTCGACCAAGGGTGCGATGCTCGCATTGATCGTCGAGTTGCTCGTCACCGCGGTGATCGGTGCGCAGTTCGGCTTCGAGGCGTCGAGTTTCTTCGTCGACGAAGGCAATGCGCCGCGCATCGGCCAGTTGTTCATCGTGATCGATCCGGGCGCGCTCGCCGGTCAAGCCAGCTACCTGGCCCGTGTGGAGGTGCTCGTGGCCGAGATGCTGAAGGACGACGGCGTGCGCTTGCCCGGTGCGCGGCGCGAGGCGCTGCGGCGTCGTGCCGAAGCAGAAGGCATCGAGGTCAGCGAGGCGGTGTTAGCCTCGCTGCGTGCGAACTGACAACCCCTCGCGCGCTGCGCGCGCACTCCCCCGCGGGGAGGCTCGGGCCGACGCTTGGGAGCGGCCCGGCGCTGGCCCGAGTGCTAAACAGCTTCGCGTTGCCTGCGTCGGCCATGCGGCTCTCGACCACGTGTTCGAGATCGACGCCTTTGCCGCCGAGCCGACGAAGACGATCGCACGTGGCTACGCCACGCGGGCTGGCGGCATGTCGCTGCACGCTGCGATTGCGGCCTCGCGGCTCGGCGCGTCGGTGCGCTTGCTCGGCCGCGTCGGCGAGGATAACAACGCCGCCTTCCTGCGCTCGCGCCTGGTGGCTGAAGGTGTCGAAGCGCTCGGGCTCGAGAGCGTGCGCGGCACGCAGACCTCGCTGGCAACGGTGGTGGTCGATGCGCAGGGTGCGCGCCAGATTTACATCCACCGCGGCGATGCGATCGAGCGCGCGCATGCGCTCGACACGCGCCAGCTCGCGGGGGCCGACGTCGTGCTCGCCGATCCGCGCTGGCTCGAGGGTGCGGCTGCCGCTCTGACGTGGGCGCGTGCGCACGGCGTGCCGTCGCTGCTAGACGCCGACGTGGCGCCGCTGCCAGCGCTCGACCGCCTCGTCCCACTGGCGCGCTGGGTCGCCTTCTCCGAGCCGGGCCTGGCGCTGTGGGCACGGGGCCGGCCGCGCGACGAAGCGCTCGCTGCTGCTCGCGCCCTCGGCCTGGATCTGGCACTGGTGACCCTGGGCGCTGACGGTGCGCGCTGGCTCGACGGTAGCGGCGCCGCAATGCAATTGCGGCCGCCTGCGGTGCAGGCGATCGACACCACCGGCGCCGGTGACGTGTTCCACGCTGCGCTGGCCGTGGCGCTGACCGAAGGACGGGCCACGGCGCAGGCCGTAAGCTGGGCTTGCGCCGCGGCCGCATTCAAGTGCGAACGCGGCTTCGGCGCCGAGGGTGCGCCGACGCGAACCGAGCTCGACGCGTGGTCGCGCGCACGAGCGCTTTAGCGGCTCCACTCGCGGTGACTGGTAGCGCAGCACGCGAGTGCCCACTTAGCTGCAATGGATATTGACGAGCGCTTAGCTGCTGTGGTGAAGTTGCAATCAGCAGTAGCGTCGACGTCAAAACGGTCCCACGCCGGAGAGGCAGCGCAGCGCGCAGCTCCAGGTAGAGAGGGTCAATGAACACCAGTGCAGATAGCGACGCGTCGCACTATGCGCGCCGGCTGACCAACCAGGTGCCAGTCGTGATGGCGTATTGGGACCTGGATCAGCGTTGCCGGTACGCCAACCGCGCCTACGAAACTTGGCTGGGCGTCGGGCGGGATCAGCTCCTCGGCGCGGCCATGCGCGATGTGCTGGGTGCGCAATTCTTCGCCGCCAACGAGGCCAACGTCAAAGCCGTGTTGCGTGGCATGCCGCAAACGTTCGAGCGCACGGTCGCCGGTCCCGACGGCATGCCGCGCCACACGCTGGCGAACTACACCCCCGACTTCGTTGACGGCCAGGTCGTGGGCTTTTTCGTCACGGTGACCGACGTGGGTCTGGTCAAGTCCGGTGAAGCGTCATTGCAGGGCCAGGTTCATTCACTGACCAGTGAGGTGGAGAAGAGCCTGGGCACGGTGGCGAGCCTGGTCGAAGTCCAGGAGAGTCTGGCGGTCACGTTGGCCAGCATTCATGCCGGCTTCATTGCCACCGACCGGCAGGGCCGCGTGAGTCGCATCAACTCCGTGGCCGCGCGCCTGCTGGCCCTGTCGGAGCGCGATGCGCTGGGCGCGCCATTTTGGGATGTCTTCGTGCGTGAGGACCGCGAGCCGGAGTTGCTGACTCGCAACCCGGTCGACGTCATGATCGAACGCAACATCACGATTGGCCAGGCGCACCACGTCGTGGCCGTCGCCCGCGACGGCACGCGAAAACAGATTGAAGTGAAGGCCGCCCTCACGCGCGCATCCGATGGTGAAGTGAGTGGCATGGCGATGGTGCTTCGCGATCTGAGCGCACAGCTCTTGGCCTCCGTGGCCGCGAACCGCTTGGCGGCGATCGTCGAGTCTTCGCAGGACGCCATCATCGGCAAGACTCTCGACGGCCGCATCACGAGCTGGAATGCTGCGGCGCAAACGATCTTCGGCTACCGGCCCGACGAAGCCATCGGGCAGCCGGTGCAGATGCTGATCCCGGTTGATCGGCAGGACGAGGAAATGCGCATCCTGTCCGATCTGGCCAGTGGTGCGCAGGTACTGCCTTTCGACACCGTGCGTCGCACCAAGGATGGCAGGATGATCGATGTTTCGCTGACGATCTCGCCGATCCGCGATGCGCAGGGGCGCATTGCGGGCGCCTCGAAAATTGCGCGCGACATCACGCGGCAGCGCCGTGCCGAGGCCGCCTTGCGCAGCAGCGAAGAGCGGCTGCGTTTCACGCTCGAATCGGCCAAGATTAGCGATTGGGAGCTCGATCTCGCAAGCCTTGCGATGAGCCGGTCACTGCAGCATGACCGGTGCTTTGGCTACCAGACGCTGCAGCCCGACTGGAGCCTGAACACGCTGCTGCGGCATGCACACGCCGATGACCGAGATGCCATCGTCTCGAGCTTCGACATCGCGCTGGCCAGCAGAGCCGATTGGCGTGTCGAGTTCCGTGTCGTCTGGCCAGACGGCAGCCTGCACTGGATCGATCTGCATGGCAGTCTGGATGCTCACGCAGACCCTCCCACGCGCATGCTCGGCATCAGCAGCGACATCACGCAACGCAGGCAGGCCGAAGCGGCGCGTCAGATGGCCGAACGGCTCGAGGCGGAGAACCGCCAGATTCAGGAGGCCACGCGCCTGAAGAGCCAGTTTCTGGCCAACATGTCGCATGAGCTGCGCACGCCGCTGAACGCGATCATCGGTTTCGCCGACCTGCTGCACAGCGGCGCCGTGCCCCCCGACTCCCCCAAGCATCACACGTTCATCGGGCACATCGCCACCAGCGGGCGCCACCTGCTGCAGTTGATCAACGACGTGCTCGACCTGTCGAAGGTCGAGTCGGGCAAGTTCGAGTTCTTCCCCGAGCCGGTATCCCTGCCGGTGCTGTTGCAGGACGTGAACGACATCCTGCAGACGGCGATCCAGCGCAAGCGCATCGCGCTCTCGATCGACATCGACGACACGCTGACCGACTTGAGGCTCGACGTGGCGCGGTTGAAACAGGTTCTGTTCAACTACCTGACGAATGCGATCAAGTTCACACCCGAGCGCGGCCGCGTGATCGTGCGCGCGCGCGCTGAGGGAGCTTCGCATCTGCGCATCGAGGTCGAAGACAGCGGCATCGGCATCGAGGCCGAGCAGCTGCCGCGGCTGTTCACTGACTTCCTGCAGCTCGACACTGGCTACAGCAAGCAGCATGAAGGCACCGGCCTGGGCTTGGCGCTGACGCGTAGGCTGGTCGAGGCGCAGGGTGGCAGCGTGGGCGTGAGAAGCGAGCCCGGCCGAGGCAGTGTGTTTCACCTCGTGCTCAACCGTGTGCATGGCAGCGACCTGGCGCGGCGGGCCGCGCAACAAGCCCAGACTTCCGACCCTGCGGGCCGCCACATGCTCGTGGTCGAAGACGATCGTCTGGTGCAATCGCGGCTGGTGCAGGCCCTGCTGCGCGCGGGCTACCGAGTGCAGGCCGCCGACACCGGGGAGCGCGCGTTGCATCTGGCGCTCGGCAAGAGTTTCGATGCCATGACGCTAGACCTCATGCTGCCCGACAGCAGCGGGCTCTCGCTGCTGGCCCGCATTCGTGACGACGGGTTGAGCAGCGACTCACCGGTGGTTGGCGTCAGCGTCCCCGGCGACGCGGGTGCGGCGGCCTCGTTCGCCATCGAGGACATCCTGTGCAAGCCGATCCGCAACGAAGAGCTGGTGGCCGCGATGGCGCGCTTTCGCCTGCCCGAGCCCGGCCGCGCCAACGTGATGGTGATCGACGACGATCCGCTCGCTCTGGAACTGATGCGTGCCACCTTGAAAGCCATCGGCATCGACGCGGTGTGCATTCAGGATGGCCGCCAGGCCTTGCACGAGATGGTCACGGTGCGGCCCGACGCGATCATCCTCGACCTGATGATGCCGGGCTTCGACGGCTTCGCGGTGCTCAACGCGATGCAGGGTCTGCCGGAGTGCCGCGAGACGCCGGTCTATGTCTGGACCAGCATGATCCTCACCGAAGAGGAGTACACCTGCCTGGCCCGCTCGGCGCACGCCATCCTGAGCAAGGGGGGCGGCACGCTGACCGCAATGCTCGAACGCCTGCGAGACTGGCGCCCCAAAGTTCCGGTGTCCTCCCCGGGAGCGTTGGCGTGACAGCCGTAGCGGATGGCGAAGCGAGGGCCGTGCGCACGCTGATCGTCGATGACAACCTACTCAACAGCGAGCTTGCCGCCTTCGTGCTGGAGGCTGCGGGATTCGTGGTCGAGCGCGTGGCGAACGCCACCGAGGCCCAGCAGCGAATCGAATCGAGCCGCCTGGACTTGATCCTGATGGACATCCAGTTGCCTGGCATGGACGGTCTGGCGCTGGCACGCGCACTGAAGGCCGACCCCGCCACCCGCCATATCACCATCGTTGCCTTCACCGCCTACGCCATGAAGGGCGACGAAGCCAAGATGCGCGCCGCGGGCTGCGACGGCTACATTTCCAAGCCGATCGATGTTTCGACGTTCGCCGCCCAGTTGCGAGCCAACCTGCCGCCCGGCTGACCTTCGCGCTGTCAGGCCGGGGCCTTGCCGCGAATCACCTGCGCGAGTTTCGCCAGCAGCGTCGCCCTGTCGGTGGGCTTGACGATGAAACCGCAAGCACCGGCCTGGCGGCTTTTGATCACGGCCTCGCCTTCACTCTTGCCGGTGAGCATGATGATCGGAATCGCGGCGAATTGCGGCAAGGACTTCATGCGCCGCGTGATCTCGATGCCGTCGATCTCGGGCATTCGCAAATCCATCAAGATCACGTCGGGTCGTGTCTTGCCGAGCATGGCAAATGCAGTGGCGGCGCCGTTGGCGCACAGCACCCGGTAGTTCTCGCCCACGAGCAGCTGGGTCACCAGCTTGCATTGGAAGTCATCGTCGTCCACCATCAAAACCACGTGAGGCACGCGGTCCGCCATCGCCCCCAGGGCGCGCAGGGACTCCGTGTGCGGCGCCACTTCCTGCTTGACGTTCTGAGCCCATTGCTCGAGCGGCTGCACCGCGTCCAGGGCGGCGTGGACGCCGACGCCGCTCTGCTTCATCGCTTGCCTCGTATGGTCGATGTGGGTGTCGACCTGGGCAAGGCGTTGATCCAGCACGCCCTCCAGCGCGGTGAGCTGGCGCGCCTGCGCCGCAAGCTGAGAGGCCGTCGGACCGGCTGCGCGCTGGCTGGCCAGCGTGCGCAAGGCGAGGTGGATCGTGGTGACCAGGCGCGGTCCGTCGTGGTTCAACGGCCAGAACAGGACGTAGTCGTCGAATTGCTCCTTCATGCACAACGCGCTGACGCGCTTGACGTCCTCGTTGCTGCACAGGATCACGGTCCGGTGGGGCCGAATTTGCCTGGAGTAGCCTTACGTCAACTCCTTGGTGTTTGAGCACGGACGCTCGCATCTCGTCAGTTGTTGAGGAAAGTGCGCTCTCGGCTCGTTCATTCAGGCTTCGAGCCTCTTCAATTCGCCCTTCTTTTACAAGCGACGGAATTGTGCCAACAAATGCGTAGTCGAGAGCACTAGTTTGCGCCATAGTTACCGATACATAGTTTGGGCCAACGTATTTCAAATAACGCTTTCGAAAACTGGCATCAACTTTGGCTAACTGCTCGTAGTCGAGCATGATTTTTCCAATCTCAG
>JANOEG010000334.1:0-3081 GCA_031413095.1 Burkholderiales bacterium
GTGTTTCGCTGCGTCCACCGTCAATTGAAGCGGGTGTTGATAAAACCAGGTGAAGCTGAACTGTCCTTTGCCGCTTTCGTGAAAGCCGCGAAAGACGCCACGGTCAGCATAGGCTTGCATGCTCTCCAGCATGCGCGCTTCGAGTTCGTTGATCGGTCCCGTGAGGGCAGTGATGAGGTGGGGGACCATGGGGTGGCCTTGTCGGCAGGGATCGGGGGACGATTCTAGGAACTTGGGGCCCACCTTGCCGAAGGCAAGCCCCGGTCACCCCACCGGATACAAGCTGCCCAGCTTTTTCTGCGCCAGGCCGACGCCGTTGCGCACCGCAATCACCTCGGCCAGGATCGACACCGCAATCTCGGCCGGCGTGCGGCTGCCCAGGTGCAGCCCGATCGGGCCGTGCAAGCGGTCGATTTCGTCGGCGCTCAGATCGAACAGCGCCAAGCGCTCGCGGCGTTTCGCGGTATTGCCGCGCGAACCGAGCGCGCCGACGTAGAACGCCGGCGACTTCAAGGCTTCGAGCAAGGCCAGGTCGTCGAGCTTCGGATCATGCGTCACCGCCACCACCGCGCTGTGCGGATCGAGTTGCAGTTCGGTCACCAGGTCGTCCGGCATCGCCTTGCTGAAGGTCGTGCCTGCGATGTCCCACGTCAGGTGGTATTCCTCGCGCGGATCGCAGCAGATGACCTCGAAGTCCAGCGCCAGCGCCATCTGCGCGAGCACGCGCGAGAGTTGGCCGGCGCCGATGATGAGCAAGCGCCAGCGGGGGCCGAAAAGCGCGCGCATTGTCTTGCCGTCGTACTCGAAGGCCTCGCCGCGCGACGCCGACTCGATGCTCACGTGACCCGTCTTCATGTCGAGACGGCGCGCCACGAGTTGATGTGCGGCCGTGCGTTGCAGCACGTCGTCAATCCACGCGACTTCGGTGAGCGGCTCTTGCACGAGGCGCAGGTTGCCGCCGCACGGCAGGCCGAAGCGCGCCGCCTCTTCCTTGGTCACACCGTAGGTCACGAGCGAGGGCGTCGCCACCCGTTCGCCACCCCGCACGCGGTCGATCAGATCGTCTTCGACACAGCCACCGGAAACCGAGCCGACCACCAGACCGTCGCCGCGCATCGCCAGCAGCGCGCCCGGCGGACGCGGCGCAGAGCCCCAGGTTTCGATCACGGTGACGAGCCACACGTCGTGGCCGTCGTGCTTCCAGTCGCGCGCCTGACGCAGCACTTGAAGATCGAGACTGTCCATCGCCTGCTCCTATCGACGCATCCACCACCAGACCAGGCCTAACACCAAGGCCGCGCCGGCAATCCACCACATCATGCGGCTCGGCGCCGCAACCGGCGCTGCGGGGGCGGCCACCACCTCACCGGCAGCAGTGGGTTTCAAGCGCGCTTCGAAGGCATTGAAAAAGTCTTCGGTGAGTTTGCCCGCTGCGGCGTCGATCAGCCGTGAACCGACCTGCGCCATCTTGCCGCCGACCTGCGCCCGCGCCTCGTAGCGTAGCCGTGTCTGTGCGCCTTCGGCTGCCAGCGCCACGTCCGCAGAGCCCTTGCCATGTCCGGCCACGCCGCCCTGGCCCTCGAAATGGATCGTGTAGCTGTTGGGCGGCTTGATGTCGGTCATCTGCAACTTGCCTTTGAAACGCGCGCTGACCGGCCCGACCTTGACCGCGACCAGCGCTTCGTACGCATCGTCGCCGGTGCGTTCGATCGACTCGCAACCGGCAATGCAGTCGCGCAGGATCGCCGGGTCGTTGAGGGCCTGCCAGGTCGTATCGACCGACGCAGGGATGCGGCGTTCGCCTTTGAGTTCCATGACGTGCTCAGTTCAGAGTTGTGTAGTCGGCGCTTGCCGCAGCGCGCGCCCGAGATCGGCCAGGCTGGCCAGGTTGTGCATCGGCAGAAAACGATCCACATGCGGCAGCAGCGCGCGCACGCCCGCGGCCTTGGGCTCGAAGCCGCCGAAACGCAGCAGCGGGTTCAGCCAGACCAGTTCATGAGCGAAGCGCTTCAATTGCGCGGCGGCATCGGCCAGGCCACCGTGGTCGTCGCGGTCCAGGCCATCGGTGACCAGCAGCACGGCCGCATTGCCGCCGAGCACGCGGCGCGCCCAGCGGCGGTTGAATTCATCCAAGCAGCTCGCGATGCGCGTGCCGCCTTTCCAGTCGTGCACCTGCGCGTCGGCGGCCTTCAACGCGGCGTCGGGGTCGCGGTGTTTGAGGCAGCGCGTGATGTCGGTCAGCCGCGTGCCGAAGGTGAAGGTGTGCACATCGAGATGGCGCCGCGTCAGGCCGTGCACATAGTGCAGGAACAGGCGCGCGTAGCGGTCCATCGAGCCCGATATGTCGAGCAGCACGACCAGCGGCGGCAGCTGGCGGCGCGCGCGCGTGAAGGCCGGCGAGAGGGTGTGCGGCTGGCGCGCCATGCGCTGCATCGTCGCGCGCAGGTCGAGGCTGCCGCGTGCCGAGGCCTCGTGGCGGCGGCGACGCACCGGACTCACCGGCAGCGGCAAGCGTTCGGCCAGCGACTTGGCCAACGTGAACTCGGCGGCGGTCATGGTTTCGAAATCGGCCTGCTGCAAACGCTCGCGCTCGGAGAAGCTGAACGTGGTGTCGAAGCGGATCTGATCTTCTTCGACTCGCTCCGCAGGGGGCGGTGGCTCGGGCGCACGCGGCGCGGCCAGCGCTTCGGCCAGGCGGTTCGCACGCGGCGGGCGCTGCTTGTCGCCGCGGCCGCTGATCTTAGGTAGCAGCAAATACATCAGTTGTTCGAGCAGCTTCGGGTCGCGCCAGAAAGCGTCGAACGCCGCATCGAACAGGGCTTGCTGCTCGCGCCGATCCAGCATCACGGCGCTGAGCGCGGCATGCACGTCGCCACGGCGGTCGAGGCCCACGGTTTCGACCGCGGCGATCGCAGCCAGCGCGCGGTCGGGCCCGATGGGCATGCCGGCGCTGCGCAGCACGCGCGCGAAGTGGACGATGTTCTCTGCCAGCATCGCGGTCGTCAGTCGAGCAACGCCTTGACGCGCAATTCGTCGAGCAGCTTGACCGTGTCGCCGCCCTGCATTCGCACCAGATCGTCC
>JANOEG010000335.1:0-2408 GCA_031413095.1 Burkholderiales bacterium
CAGCGCAGCGCGCAGGGCGTTGTTGAAGGACAGGGTGTGCGGGCCGACCTCGCGCTGGTTGACCAGGCACTTCTTGCTCTCGTGCACGAACTCGATCGGATCCTCGACCGTCAGCACGTGGCCGTACATGTTCTCGTTGAGGTGATTGACCATGCCGGCCAGCGTTGTGCTCTTGCCGGAACCGGTGGGGCCGGTGACCAGCACCAGGCCGCGCGGTCGCAGTGACAGCTCGGCAAAGACCTTCGGTGCATTCAACTGCTCGAGCGTCAGGATCTTGCTCGGAATGGTCCGGAACACGGCGCCGGCGCCGCGATTCTGGTTGAAGGCGTTGACGCGAAAGCGCGCCAGGCCCTGGATCTCGAACGAGAAGTCGCACTCGAGCGTGTCCTCGTAGTGCTTGCGCTGGCCGTCGTTCATGATGTCGTACACCATGTCGTGCACATGCTTGTGCTCGAGCGGGTCGACGTTGATGCGGCGCACGTCGCCGTGCACGCGGATCATCGGCGGCAAGCCGGCCGACAAATGCAGGTCGGAGGCCTTGTTCTTGACCGAGAAGGCCAGCAGCTGGGTGATGTCCATGCGAGCGCGTCGTTTCTTGAAGTAGTCTCAAACCATTATGGCGAGCATCGAGCTCAAGTTACAACAACTCCGACAGCGCATTGGCGACGCTTGCACACTCGCGCAGCGTCCTGTGCAAAGCGTCACGCTGTTGGCCGTCGCCAAGACGTTCGGCGCCGACGCAGTGCGTCACGCACATGCCGCTGGCCAGTGCGCCTTCGGTGAGAACTACGTGCAGGAGGCCTTGGCCAAGATCGATGCGCTGACCGATCTGCGAGCCGTCCTCGAATGGCACCTGATCGGGCCGCTGCAGAGCAACAAGACGCGCGAGGTGGCCGCGGCGTTCGACTGGGTGCACACCGTGGACCGGCTGAAGATTGCCGAGCGCCTGTCGGCGCAGCGTCCTGAACATTTGCCGCCGCTGCAGGTCTGTGTGCAGGTCAACGTCAGCGGTGAAGCCAGCAAGGCCGGCGTGGTGCCGGCAGCGGCACCAGCGCTGGTGCGCGCCGTCGCGGCGCTGCCGCGAGTGAGCCTTCGCGGGCTGATGTCGATCCCCGAGCCGGCTGAAGGCATCGCCGCCCAGCGCGCCCCGCACCGCGTCCTGCGCGAGCTGTTCGAGTCGCTGCGTGCCGAGGGCCTCGCACTGGACACGCTGTCGATGGGCATGAGCGCCGACCTCGAAGCTGCCATCGCCGAGGGCAGCACGATGGTGCGTGTCGGCTCGGCGCTGTTCGGAGCGAGAGCCTGACGCCGTCGCTTCAGATCGCCAACGCCGTCGTGTTTTTCACCTCTTCCATCACTGCATAGGTGCGCGTCTCGCGCACACCAGGCAGCGACCAGATGCTGTCGCCGAGCAACGCGCGGTAAGCGGCCATGTCGGCGACACGGGTCTTGAGCAGGTAGTCGAAGCCGCCGGCCACCAGATGGCACTCGAGAATTTCCGGCCGCACCTGCACGGCCGCACGGAAGTTGTTGAGCACGTCGGGCAGCGTGCGGTCGAGCAGCACCTCGATGAAGACCATCAGCCCGGCATCGAGCAGGGCCGGGTTCAACCGCGCTTCGTAGCCGAGGATCACGCCGTCGCGCGTCAGCCGCTTGACCCGCTCCAGCACCGCGGTCGGCGACAGGTGTACCGCCTCAGCCAGCTTCAGGTTGGTGATGCGGCCATCGGCCTGCAGTTCGCGCAGGATGCGGCGGTCGATGGTGTCGAGCGGGTAGGGGGTGCCTGCGGCCATGGCCGGATTCTTCACCAGGAACAGGGCACATGACAGAACAACATTCAGCACGCTCGCCGCTACGCTTGCAATCCAACGCCAACGAGGTGACCCATGACAACGCCCCGCCTGCCCTATCCGTACCGCGACGAAGCGGCTGTCGTCGATGCGTCGCTGGCTTCACTCAAAGGGCTCGATTGGCCGGCCGTGATGGCCACCGCCAAGCCCTGGGTCGAGGGCGTGCGCTCCACGCCGGCGCCGTTCTGGGCGATGGAGTCGCTGCTGCGCGAGTACCCGATCACCAGCGCCGAAGGCCTGGCTTTGATGCGGCTGGCCGAAGCGCTGTTGCGCGTGCCCGATGCGCAGACCGCGATCGCGCTCACCGCCGACCAGCTCGGCCGTGCCGACTTCAGCGACGCGCCTGACGGGGGCCCGCACCGCATGCTGGCCAGCCTGTCGAGCACGGCGATTGCGTTGTCGAAGAACTTCCTGCCTCATGAAGAAGCGGGCGGCGGGTTGCTGTCGAGGCTGGGCAGCAAGACGGTGGTGGCGGCGACGGTGCGCGCGATCCAGCTGCTAGGCCGCCAGTTCGTCCTCGGCCGCCACATCGGCGAGGCGATGGCCGAAGCGCAGTCG
>JANOEG010000336.1:0-12295 GCA_031413095.1 Burkholderiales bacterium
CTCGTGTTTTGCGCCTGCGAGCGCGAGCCGGTGCTGCTGGTCGGTAACGACACCGAAGCGCGCGGTCTGCTGGCCGAGGTCAACAGCAGCCGCGGCTTGCTGGGAGTTGCGCTGGTGCTGTCGCCCGAGCGCAGCGCGTCATCGATGGCCGCGTTGCAGTGGCGGCTCGACGACGGAGCGAGCGCGGCGCCTGCACTGCGCAGCGATCTCGCGCGAACGCTGCACTCCAACGCCATGAGCGATGCGCTGCCGCTGTTCGAAAGCCTGGCGCTCGATGCAGAACAGTCGCTCTCGCTGCCCCTGTCGGGCGCGCGGCATTTGGCGCTCAGGCATCATCGCGCACAGCATATTTCGAGCAGTACCCCATGACCCCCCCGCCGCCCGCTTCCCATGACGTGATCGTTCTCGGCGGCGGCTTGGCCGGGCTGACGCTGGCGCTGCAATTGCGCCGCCGCTTCCCGGACTTCGACGTGCTGGTGCTGGAGCGCCATGCGCACCCGGTGCCCGAGGCCTGCCACAAGGTCGGCGAGTCGAGCGTCGAGATCGGCGCGCACTATTTCGAGAACGTGCTTGGCCTGAAGTCGCACCTCATGGACAAGCAGCTGAAAAAGTTCGGCTTCCGCTTTTTCTTCAGCGATGGCCAGCGCGATCTGGCGGCCGTGACCGAGCTCGGTGCGAGCCGGCCCTTGCCGGTGCCGAGTTGGCAGATCGACCGCGGCATTTTCGAGAATTTTCTCGGCGAGGAAGTGCAGCGCCAGGGCGTGCGCTTTGTCGATCAGGCCATCGTGCGCAGCCTCGACCTGTCGGAAGACGACGCGCCGCACCGCGTGAGCTGGCAGCGCGCCGGTGGTGAGGTGCAGAGCGCCGAGGCACGCTGGGTGATCGATGCAAGCGGGCGCGCCGGCTTGATCAAACGCAAGCTCGGCTTGGCGCTCGACAACGCGCATGGCGCGCACGCGGTGTGGTTTCGCATCGGCAAGCGTTTGAACATCGACGAGTGGTGCGACGACGCCGACTGGCGCGCGCGCTGCGTTACGCCGACGCGCTGGTTGTCCACCAACCACATGGTCGGCACCGGCTACTGGCTGTGGCTGATCCCGCTGTCGTCGGGCTCGCATTCGGTGGGCATCGTCGCCGACCCGCGCATCCATCCGCTGGATGAGATGAACACCTTCGAGCGGGCGATGCAGTGGATCGAAAAGCACCAGCCGCGCGTCTTCGACGAACTCGACATCCGCCGCGACAAGCTGCAGGACTTTGCTTTCTTCCGCCGCTTCTCGTACGACTGCAAGCAGGTCTTCTCGGCGAACCGTTGGGCGCTGGCCGGTGAGGCCGGGCGCTTTCTCGATCCGTTTTACTCACCGGGCAGCGACTTCATCGCGATGGGCAACAGCTTCATCGCCGAGCTGATCGCGCGCGACCGCGCCGGCAAACCGCTGGCCGCCCATGCGCAGGTCTATGAGCAGATCTTCCGCAGCTTCTACGACAGCGCGCTGGCGCTGTACGTCGATCAGTACCCGCTGTTCGGTGACCCGGAAGTGATGCCGGTCAAGGTGATCTGGGACTACAGCTACTACTGGGGCGTGCTGGCGCCGCTGTTCATGCAAGAGCGCATCGCGGACCTGGCGAGCCTGTCACGCCTGCGCGACGAACTCGCCGATTGCCAGCGCCTGAACGTCGCGGTGCAGAACTTCCTGCGCGCATGGTCTGGTGTGAGCGAGAAGCGCAACGCGGCCGAGATGCTCGACCAGGCCTCGGTGCCGTGGTTTGCGGAACTCAACCGCCGCTTGCACGACCCGCTCGACGGCCCGGCGTTCGTAGCCCGGTTGAAGCAAGCGCATCAGTTGTTGCGCACGTTGGCGAATCAAATCGGCGACAAGGCGCTCGGCGATCATCCTCAGCTCGATGCCAGCGCGCTGCTTGCCGCCATCGGTGACGCGCCCGTGCAAGCGCACGAAGCCATGCTGTTCGAGCGCGCCTACGACAGCGCTACGGTTGAAATGGCGGCCGCTTAGTCAGCTTGCGCCAGACGAGCAGCGGCAGGCGCAGCACGAACTCGACCATCAGCCGCGTGTGCATCCATGTCAGCAGCAGGTTGTCGCGGCCATAGCGGAAATGCGAGACGCCGCCTTCGTCGGCGGAGAGGTACTTCACCGGCGCATCGACATTGATCGGCTTGACGCCGCGCCAGGCCAGGCGAACGACGGCTTCGGTGTCGAAGTCGAAACGCCGCATCCACGGCTGGTGCTGCATGACTGCGCGCAAGTCAGCGATCGGATAGACGCGAAAGCCGTACAGCGAATCGGCGACGCCTGCTCCGAGCGTTTCGAGATTGGTCCAGGCGTTGGAGACACGCCGGCCGCGCACGCGCAGCAGCGGCGCGCTGGCGTCGAACACCGGCCGGCCGAGGATCATCGCTTCGGGCCGTACCTGTGCGCGCTGCATGAAGGCGCCGATCAGATCAGCCGGATGCTGGCCGTCGGAGTCCATGGTCAGCGCATGCGTGTAGCCGGCCTGCGCAGCGAGATCGAGGCCGTGCAGGACGGCCGCGCCCTTGCCGCTGTTCTGTGCCAGCACATGAACCTGCAGACCTGCGTCTTGCGCTGCGAGTGCGCGCAAGCCTTCGGCGGTGCCGTCGCTGCTGCCATCGACGACGACCCACACAGGGCTCCAGGCCCGCCGCGCCGCAGCCACCGTTTCATAAACCTTGGGGCCGGGGTTGTAGCTCGGGATGAGCACCAGGTGCGTTAACGATCCGGCGCTACTCATCAGACGGCTGCGGCCCTTGCGCCATCGGCCCGCCGCGCAAGCCCTGCATCAGGTGTGCCTGCACTTCGGCAACAAGCTCGTGGTGGTTCTCACGAGGTTCGAAGCGGCGGCCCAGACGCGCGCGGAAAACGATCGGCAACGGCGGCAAGCGCCAGATCGGCCAGCCTTTGCCGAGGTAGGGCGAGTCGGTGTCGATGAAAACAGTCTGCACCGGCGCACGCGCGCGTTTGGCGATGACGGCAAAGCTGCCCGTGAGCGGCGACAGCGGCCACTGCTGCGTGCGCGTGCCTTCGGGAAAGAGCACGAGCTGGCCGCCCTCTTGCAGCGCTGCGACGGCGGCGCGGATCATGCCGTGCGGCGAATCGTTGGGGATGTAGCGCGCGAGCCTGGCGCCCGGGCCGAGGAACGGGTTGCGCAGCAGGCTGGCCTTCATGATGCAGGCGCCGCGCGGCAGCTCGGCGACGAGCATCATCGCATCGAGCATGCTCGGGTGGTTGGCCACAACGACGAGGCCCGGCTCGTCGCGAAGCGGGCGCAGGGCTTCGGCGTCCAGGCGCAGCATGCCGGTGGCCGTGGCGACGCGCCAGAAGCTGCCATAGACCCAGGCCACACCTTGGCGGCCGAGCGTGCGGCCAACGCGCTTCGGAAGCAGCCAGTACAGCGGCAACGCCACCAGGTTCCACAGCAACGACGAAGCGCCGAGGAACACAAGGTGCAATTGCAGCGCCACCCAGGCCAGCGGCGTGGGCACGAACCGCCACAGCGAGCGCGGCGCGCGGTCGTTATCGGTCGTTGACGTCAACACGGCGTTCGGATTGTGCAAAGACCCACGACAGCGCGACACCGGCGCTGAGGTTGTGGTCGCGTTTGACGAGCGGGCTGGCTTCGAAAGTGGCGCCGGCCACCGAGTCGGCACGCACGAAGGCGCCGAACCACCAGTTGCCGAAGCGCCGCGAGACGCCGCTGGTCAGGCGCCAGCCGGCGTTGCCACCGGGCGCGTCATACGCAGCCCGGGTGGCGGTGGCGTAGCGGCTGTCCACGCCGTAGATGTAGTCATGGTACCTGCGCGTAGCGGTGAGCAGGCCGATCTGCGCGCCAACGTTCCAGTCGGCGATGCGCCAATCGACGTTGACGTTGGGCTGCGTTGTCCAGCCGATGGCCTTGGGTTGGCGCTGAACGGTGAAGACAGCGTGCACCGGCAGGCGGAACTCGACCTTCCAGCCGGGGCCTTCGGCCAGGCGAAGGTTGAGGTTCGGGCCGACTTCGAGCGCGCCAGCAAGCTCGGGCATGCCGCGGCGGGCAACGTTGTCGTCGCCGCGCGTCGGCGCGCTGAAGCCGACGCTGACGTCGACGTCGAAGCGCTGGCTGTCGACGAAGACGGCGCGCGCGCCATCTCGGTCGGCGCGAAAAATGTCGCCGCGGTAGACGAAGTATGGCAGCGGCAGCAGCCAGCTCTGGCTCTGGTCGCTGCCGCGGTAGTGCGGCAGCGTCAGTGCGGACAAGCCGAGGCCGGCCTCCCACAGCGGCTGTTGTTCGGCGGCGGCCGGCAGGGCGATGCACAGCACAGCAATGCCGGCAGCACGGGTCACGAGTGTCAAACCAGTTCTCCCTCGGCCCAGGCGTGGCCTTCGATTTCAACGTTGAGTTCACGCCGGCAGATATCGGCGTGCAGAAAAATCAATTCGGCGGCATCGTGTCCGAGCTCGGGCGCGACGCGCGCGAGTTCATCGACCACCGCAGCGTGGTCTTGCGCCTGGCGCACATAGACCACGGCATGCAGATCGCGCAGCGACCAGCGCGCACTGCTCTTGCTGCGCGCGTTGTCGAGCACGGCCTGCAAGTTGACGACGGTCTCGCGGACCTGCGCGCGCACGTCGCCGTGGTGCACCGACTCATGGCCGACGATGCTGGCTGTGCCAGAGATGAACAGGCCCAGGCGGCCGTCGCCAGCTTCAACCAACGCCGCGCGCGAGAAGGTCGGCGCGCGCGGGCCATAGCGCTGCGGGTAGCGGTACGCCGAGACCTGGCGCGGGTTCTCGACGTGACGCGCGGCGCTGCGGCCGGCTAGGAAATGCACACGCAGCGGCCCATCGGCGGCGCCGATCGCGCAGGCAGCGGGCGAGCCTTCGAAAGCGCGCTCGCCGGCTGCGAGAAACGCTCGCTGGCGGCCTGCATTGAACAGCTTGTAGCGCTCCATCGCCGCGCCCTCTTCATTGATGCGCGGCAGGTAGTTCCAGACGCGCAGCAGATGCGGGAAGCCGGTTGCATGCAGCGCGTTGAACAAGCCTGCGTAGGCGTGGCTTGCGGCAGCTTCGGGGCCGGCGGTCTCGGCCACTTCGACGCTGCCGAAGAGCCAGTCGGCATCGTGCTGCCAGTGCACCCCATGGTTACCGGCAGTCAACGCGCCCTGGGCAAACCATGCATCGATGATCGGCGAGCCCGGGCTCAACAGCGGCAATGGGACGCTGCCAATGACCGCGCCGGCGGATTCGCAGGCGAGCCCGCCGTAGAGGAGGCCGCCCAACATCTTGTCGACGCGCATAGCACCGCCGACGGGCCAGGGCGCGCGGCGTGAATGCAGCGCGTGGTGACGCGGCGAGTCGATGGCAACGATTGCGTTCATCGCGCGACCGTCATCACCGTCTCGCCGTTGACCGGCCCCGCATCGGCAACGAGCGCGCGGCGCCGCCGCCAGGCGCGCCAGCTGCGCGGCAGTCTGCCGAGTGACGTGGCCCAATAGACGAGCTTGAAGAACGCCAGCGACGGACGAAACGGTGTGCGGCTGAAGATGTCTCCAGCCAACAGCGACAGCACCGCCTCCTTGGCGCGCAGGATGTTGCGCGGGGCCATGAACAACTCGCGTATGGCCGGGTTAGTCATGCGGTAGATGAACCACGAGAACTCGCGCGGGCCTTTGCGCATGTGCGCTTCGAAGCGGCGGCGCGCGGCCAGTGCGCGCTGCGGCTGGCGCAGGCTGGCCTGCACCACTGGCACGGCCTGGAAGGCGCTTTCCATGGCCAGGTAAACGCCGGACGAAAACACCGGATCGACGAAGGCGAATGCGTCGCCGAGCATCAGCCAGCGCGAACCGGTGGCCTGCGAGGCGCTGTAGGAGTAGTTGCCGGTGGCATGCGCTGCATCATCGACCAGGGTCGCGTCGCGCAGGCGCTCCATCAACGGCGGCGCCAGCGCGAGCGTGTCGAGAAAGAACTGCTTGAGCGGCTTGTCACGCGTCTTAAGGTAGCTTGGCCAGCAGGTCGCGCCGACACTGGTCGTGCCGTCGGCGAGCGGGATGAACCAGATCCAGCCGTGCTCGAACCAGAAGATGCTGATGTTGCCTTCCTGCTTCTCGCCTTCGAGCCGCTTGGCGTTGCGAAAGTGGCCGAAGACTGCGGCACTGTTGTGCTTGGGGTTGCGCGCTTTGCTCTGGAACTGGCCGGCCAACAGCGTGTCGCGGCCCGACGCGTCGACCACGTAGGCCGCGCGCCAGCGCATCGGCGTGCCGTCTTCCAAGCGGGCCGACACCGTCGCACCGTCAGCGTCGAACTCGACGCGGCGCACATTGCAGCCTTCGACCGCGGCCACGCCCTGTTCGCGCGCGTGGCGAAACAGCATCTCGTCGAGTTCCGAACGGCGCACCTGCCACGCCATCGGCATGCTCTTGTCCCAGGCGTCGCTGAAGTTCAACGTCGAGGTGTGCTGGTGTTGCGGCGAGACGAACTGCACGCCCCACTTCGGCATGCCGATGGCCTCAACCTGCGCACGCACGCCAAGCTCTTCGAACAACCGCACGTTGGCGGGCAGCAGTGACTCACCAATGTGAAAACGCGGGTGGCGCTCGCGCTCGAGCAGGCTGACGGTGAAGCCCTGGCGCGCCAGCAGCGTGGCCACCGTCGAGCCAGCCGGGCCGCCGCCGATCACCACCACTTCGCAGACCTTGTCGTTCTGAGCCGATGCGTCGCTGGCCGTAGGGGCTGTCGAAGGGGGCAATGTCTCAATCATCGAAAGGTGCTTCCGGCGAACAACCACTTGCAGGGAACAGCCTATGGTACCGAAGGCTTTCGCCGCGACGCGCTGCAGCCGTATCCCACGAAGAGATGGGCCGCAGCCACAATCCATGCGCCGCTCATGAACCCTCCACGATCTTTCGTCTTGCCCACGCGTCCGCCACGCCCGACGTGGCAGACGCTGCTGACGCAGCGCATGCGTTACCTGTGGTGGGTGAAGTTCCCGGGTGTTTGCGCGTTCATGTGGGTGTTCTTCATCGGCTACTTTCACACCCTGCGCAACCCGCCGCACGACGTCGTGGTGATGCCGCTGACCTGGCTCGACCAGGCCGTGGCCTTTCAGCCGCAGGCCTTGTGGGTTTACCTGTCGCTGTGGCTGTACATCGGCGTGGCTCCGGGATTGCTGCTGACGTTTCGCGAGTTGGTGATCTATGCGTTGTGGATCGGCGCCCTGTGCCTGGTGGGCCTGGCGTGTTTTCACTTTTGGCCGACTGCGGTACCGCGCCCGGCGATGGATCTCTCGGGCTATCCGGGCTTCGCGCTGCTGCAGGGTGTGGACGCCGCGGGCAATGCCTGCCCTTCTCTGCACGTCGCCACGGCCGCGTTCACGGCGCTGTGGGTCGAGCAGATCTTGCGGGCCATCGGCGCTCCAGCCTGGTTGCGCTGTTGCAATGGGCTGTGGGTCGGTGCCATTGTCTGGTCGACGATGGCGACCAAACAGCATGTGGCCTGGGATGTGGCGGCCGGCTTGCTGCTGGCGTTGGTGATTGCTGCGCTGTCGCTGCGCGGGCGTTGGGCCAAGTCGACGTCATTGGCGTGACGTCCACCGCTATCATTTGCGCCGCATACCGCAGGGTCGATTGGTTGGTGACGAGGGGGCGTTGTCTTGAGCAGCACGTTGAAAGAACTCCAAGACCTGATACAGGAGAAGTACGGGTTGGACGTGAGCCAGGTGGGCCCCTCGACCTCCCTGCGCGCCAGTGGCGTCGACTCTTTGGCGCTGGTCGAATTCATCTTCGACATCGAAGACCGCATGGGTGTCACCGTGCCCGATGACAACCCGAACATGGACACACTTGCCGAGCTGGCGGACGCGATCGACCGGGTGCGTGCGAAGAACGTACCCCCCGTGCAGGAAACGGCCTGATCTTCGGCCCAATCGAATCACGAAGCCGTTGAACGACGTCGCCATCACTGGCCTGGGTGTGGTGTCACCGCACGGCGATGACCCGCGCCAGATGTTCGCTGCGCTGATGCGCGGCGAATCCGCGATCCGCCTCGTCTTTCCCGAACTGTCTAAACCTGCGGTGGCAGCGGTTGCCGCATTCGAGGCTTCGCGCTGGTTCACCAAGCTGCAGCTCGCCGGCGTTGACCGCGTCAGCCAGATGGCCGTGGCGGCTGCTGATCTGGCGGTCAAGGACGCCGGTGGGCACGACGGCATCGACTCTGCGCGCCTCGGCGTTTACGTCGGCTGCGGTATGGGGGGCGCGGGGTCGCTCGACGCCGCCTATCACGCTGCGTTTCAGAAAGGCGGTCGCGTGCCGCCGCTGACGATTCCGGCATTGATGGCAAATGCACCGGCGGCGCATGTGGCGATGCGCCAGGGCGCACGAGGCCCCGTGTTGACCTATTCGGTGGCCTGCGCATCGTCGGCCGTGGCACTGTCCGAAGCGGCGAAGAGTGTGGCCTGCGGCGACGTGGACATGGCGATTGCCGGTGGCAGCGAGGCCATCGTCGTGCCGGGTTCGATGATGGCCTGGCAGGCGATGCAGACACTGGCCGCGGTAGATCCTGCGGATCCGGGCGCTGCGGTGAAGCCGTTCGATCTGCACCGCAGTGGTTTTGCGCTCGGCGAAGGCGCGGCGTTCCTGGTGCTGGAACGTTCTGAACAGGCTGCTGCACGCGGAGCGAGCGCCTACGCACTTTTGAGTGGATGGGGCCTCACCTGCGACGCCACCCACCTCACCAAACCCGACGCCGCGGGCCAAGCCCGCGCCTTGAGCGATGCCTTGCGCCGTGCGGCGCTGTCACCCGCACAGGTCGGTTATGTCAATGCTCACGGTACCGCCACACGAATAGGCGACGCGGTCGAGTGCGAGGCCTTGGCGTCGGTGTGGGGTCCTGAGCTGCAACGTCTGCACGTCAGTTCGACCAAGGCGCTGCATGGTCACCTGCTCGGCGGCGCTGGAGCGTTGGAAGCGGTGATCACGGTGCTGGCCTTGCACGAGCGACGGCTGCCGCCGAACTCGCATTGCTCAGCGCAGGACCCTGCTTGCGCCGTGCCGCTGGTGCCGACGGGCGGCATCGAGATTGCAGGGCTGAGGGCAGCGATCAGCAGCTCGTTTGCATTCGGTGGCACCAACTCGGCTCTGCTGTTCACACGGGCCTGATCCGCGCTTCGACTCGGTTAGTTGGTGGTCGCTTCCAGCGCACTGGCCATTGCTCGCTGCGATCAACGCGATCCCTGCGGGTGCGACTGCAGTGCGGCGAGATCGAACCCCAGCGCCTGCAGCCTGCTGCGGATCACTTTGTCGTCTGCGGATGTGAGCGCGGGCTGTCTCGATAGAACCCACAAATACTCGCGAGTGGCCTCACTGACAATCGCATAGCGGCCATCGGGTGCGAGATAGACCACCCAATAGGCTCCCCAACCAATCCCAGTCCAGCGCAGCCACGCGGGCAGGAAACTCACCTCGAGGCGGGCCGGTTGCAACTTGCCCGCGTCGATGCGTGAAACGCCTGCAGGCGGCCGGGCCACACCGACAACACTATCCATCTGCCCGTTCGCCGTGCGGCAGCGGTTGATGACTTCAACGGTGCCGTTGTCCAGACTTCGGTAGGTGGCAGCGGTGTCGGCGACGCATTGCCGTTGGAAGCGGTTCGGGATCCACAGCACCTGGTACCAGGTGCCCATGTAGGGTGCAACGTCAAGGCTGGGCAACGGCAGCAGGGACGCTGGGTCGGGCGATTGTGCCGAGGCCGTCGCGGTGATGAGCGCGAGCAGCAGGCTCGATAGGGTGGCTTGGGCCTTCATTGTTTTCGCATCCAGACCAAGCAGCGCTCGGCGTCTAGTCCAGGCACTGTCAGAGGTTCCACGTGAAACGCCGTCACCTCTGGCGGCAGCGCAGCGAGTTCATCATCGGGGCGTTTACCCTTCATGGCCATCCACAGTCCCGTTGGAGCGAGTAGCGCGCGAGTCTGCTGGGTGAAGTCGGCGAGCGAAGCAAAGGCGCGGGCTGTGATGACATCGTAAGGCGGCGCACGGAGTGTCTCCACGCGTGCATGCACAGCGAGGAGGTGGGGCAGCGCCAGCTCTACGGCAACCTGGCGGATGAAGGCCGCCTTCTTTCCAACCGCGTCGACACACGTCACGTCCCACGCGGGGTCGGCCAGTGCGAGCACCACACCGGGCAAGCCACCGCCACTGCCCACATCAAGTATCCGCACCGACTTGCCAGTGCCGAGCTGGCGTCGCAGCGGCCCGACCACCGCCAGACAATCGGCGAGATGCTGCGAGCGCATTTGCTCGGGTTCTCGCACTGCCGTCAGGTTGTAGGCCGCATTCCACTTGACCAGCAGACTCAAGTAGCGTTCGAGGCGAGGATCGTCGGCGGCGCTCAAGCGGCCTCGTCTGCCGCACGCGACGGCGCCACCGAGGCGTTGGCGGCGAAGCCTCTGGATCGACCTTTCTTCAGGTGCACCAGCAACAAAGAGATAGCCGCCGGCGTCACGCCGGAGATCCTCGCTGCTTGGCCGAGCGTTGTCGGCCGATGCCGACTCAGCTTTTGCCTCACTTCATGGCTTAGCGCGGTGACCTGCCCGTAGTCCAGTTCGGACGGAAGGACGAGATGTTCATAGCTCGCTGCGCGCTCAACCTCTTCTCGCTGCTTGTTGATGTATCCCGCGTACTTGGTGGCGATCTCAACCTGCTCGATCACTTCACTCGCCAAGGAGCTGCCCAACTCTGCACCCAACGTTTCACGTGAAACCGTGGGGTCTGCCCCCGGCTCCGGTCGAGCGATCTTGGCGATTTCCGCGACCGTGTCGAAGTCCACGCCGGGCCGGCGCAGAAGATCGGCCAAGTTGTGCTCATGCTCCAGGGCCTTGCCCAAAAGACGCTCCGCGTCGGTCGCCGAGAGAAGCCCCGGATGCACCCAGGTCGACTTCAGTCTCTCGGTTTCACGTGAAACAGCATCGCGCTTGCGGTTGAAAGCCGTCCACCGCACGTCATCGACCAAACCCAGCCCTCGGCCAATTTCAGTCAGCCGCGCATCAGCGTTGTCTTCTCGCAGTTGCAGCCGAAACTCAGCGCGGCTGGTGAACATGCGGTAGGGCTCGCTCACGCCTTGTGTCACCAGGTCATCGACCAGCACGCCCAGATACGCCTGATCTCGGCGCGGCGTCCACGGCGGCGCACCTTTGACTTGCAACGCGGCATTGGCACCCGCGTACAGGCCTTGCGCCGCCGCCTCTTCATAACCCGTCGTGCCGTTGATCTGGCCGGCAAAAAACAAGCCACGGATCGCCCGCGTCTCAAAGCTCGCCTGCAGCTCGCGCGGGTCGAAGTAGTCATACTCGATCGCATACCCAGGCCGAAGGATGTGGGCGTGTTCAAGCCCGGCCATCGATTGCACAGCAGCAATCTGCACGTCGAACGGCAAGGAGGTCGAGATCCCGTTCGGATAGACCTCATGCGTCGTCAGCCCCTCCGGTTCGAGAAAGATCTGGTGCGAATCCTTGTCAGCGAACCGATTGACCTTGTCCTCGATGCTCGGGCAGTAGCGCGGGCCGACACCTTCGATCACGCCGGCGAACATCGGGCTGCGGTCGAAGCCGGAGCGAATGATCTCGTGTGTTCTCGCATTGGTGTGGGTGATCCAGCAAGGCACTTGGCGCGGGTGCATGCCCACTTCGCCCATGAAACTGAACACGGGCACCGGATCTAAATCACCGGGCTGCTCGACGAGCTTCGAAAAGTCGATGGACCTGCCGTCGATCCGCGGCGGTGTGCCAGTCTTCAGCCGCCCCTGCGCCAGCTTCAATTCCTTGAGCCGCGCCGACAGACTGACCGCCGGAGGGTCACCCGCTCGCCCTCCGCTGTAGTTCTGCATGCCGACATGAATGCGACCGTCCAGAAATGTTCCCGCCGTTAGCACCACTGTCTTTCCACGAAAGCGTACACCCACTTGCGTAATCGCGCCCACCACCCGATCACCTTCGACCATCAGGTCGTCCACCGCCTGCTGAAACAGCCAAAGGTTCGGCTGGTTCTCAAGCTGGCGACGAATGGCGGCCTTGTAAAGCAGGCGATCGGCTTGTGCTCGCGTCGCCCGCACAGCCGGGCCCTTGCTCGAATTGAGGATGCGAAATTGAATCCCCGCCTCGTCTGTGGCCAGCGCCATCGCGCCGCCCAGCGCATCAACTTCCCTGACCAGGTGCCCCTTGCCAATGCCGCCGATGCTGGGGTTGCAACTCATCTGCCCCAAGGTTTCGATATTGTGAGTGAGCAGTAGCGTCAC
>JANOEG010000337.1:0-5609 GCA_031413095.1 Burkholderiales bacterium
AGCAAGCGGTTGCTGCATCGACTCGCCGACAGCCTTGAGGGCTGCAAAGTGGATCGCGGCGTCGACACGGTGCCGCCCGGCAATGGCCAGCATGGCTGACGGGTCGCAGACATCGGCACGCTCAAAAACCGGCTGGGCTCCTAGAAGCGCCTGGAGCCGATCCAGGACAAGGGGCGAGCTGTTGATGAAGTTGTCGACGCCGACCACTTGACAACCTGCCGCAGCCAAGCAGAGCCACGTGTGCGAGCCGATGTAGCCGGTGGCCCCTGTCAGAAGAACGACGGGCCGCTTCACTGCATCAGTTCAACGTGATGCTGCCGAGGCAGCCAAAAGTGCTGCCGCTGTAGTCGAACGAGCCAGCGCCGGAGGCCGAGCGCGATTCGTGGCCGACCTTGCAGCCCACCGTGATGATGCGTGTAGCCATCCAGTTTGCGCCGAGCGATGTGAGCGTAGTGTTGTCGTTTCCCTCGCTGCCGCTGATGCTGTCGATCAGACTGCGCCGCGCGTAGCTGACCGCGCCAGTCAACACGATCTTGCCGGTGAGTTCGTAGTTGCCGCTGAGAGAAAGAACGTTGGTGACACGGCTGAAATCTGTCGCGGTCAGGCGCGTGCGGCCGCCATTGACCAGGCTTTGAAATCCGGACTCCTGGCCGGTATCGCGCGACAGTGTCGTTGTCAGCGCGGTCCGGCCGGTCGGGCGCCAATTCCAGTACGCGGAGCCCGTGACGCCGGAGAAGTCGTTGGCGTTCGGCCGCTTGTAGTCGGTCTTGCCAAAGTTCAGGCGCGTGCCGATGTTGCTGGCGCCGGTGGGATTCCAGTTTGCGGTGACATAGAGGTCGCGACGTGAACTGGTGTCGGGCTCGGTCTGGCCGAAGGCCGGCACGTCGTAGTCGGAATACTGCACCGACAGGCCGGTCCCCAGGGATAGCGCGCTGCTGGGACGATAGATCACACCGGCGCTGGCGCTGTTCTGGATGTATTCGCGGGAGTCGAACTCTGGCGCCGAAAAGTTGACTCGCCGGTAGCCCAGCGTGCCTTCGATGCCGAGCAGCCCAACGCCGCCCAGCAAAGCGCGGGCCGTCAACTCCTCGAAGCTCTCGGTGTTTTTCAGCGAGATTGTGCTGACACCTGTATTGAAGTCGGCCTGACGGCGCCCGGCGTTGGCCAGAAGGCTGCCAGACAGGTTGCCCACCGTTGACCAGTCCAAGCCGGCAGCAAGGTTGTAGCCCTGACCGTCCAATCCCTCCAGGTCCGAGTAACGCGTGTGGGACAACGATCCGTTTGCGTACGCGCGCTGGCGGCCGAAAGGCACATTGACGCCGCCGCTGAGCGTGGTCGTCCAGACAGTGTCACTGACTTCAGAGCTGCTGGGGCCGTTCAGCGCGTTGGTGTAGTGCGTGATGTCTTGCGACAGGCCGACGTTCCAGGGCCGGGTGGCGTTGTCGGCCTGTTGGGCAGCCAATGGCAGGTGCGCGGCCAGGCAGGCGGCAAGCAAGATTCGGTGAGCGCGAGCGGGGTGCATGAGGCGGTCTCCTGAGCTGAGCAGTTCGTTTTAGTACGCGTTGCGGTCGAAGAACAGGACACGGACCGTTCGAACGATGATCTGCAGATCCAGCCCGAGCGACCAGTTGCGCAAGTACTCCAGATCGTATTCGACCCGCGCCTTCATCTTATCTACCGTCTCGGTTTCGCCACGCAGGCCGTTGACCTGCGCCCAGCCGGTGATGCCCGGCTTGACCTTGTGCCGGACCATGTAAGCGCTGATCAGCTCACGGTAAAGCTCGTTATGGGCCACCGCATGCGGGCGCGGTCCGACGATGCTCATGCGGCCCTGCAAGACGTTGAAGAACTGCGGCAGTTCGTCGAGCGAGGTCTTGCGCAAGAAGGCGCCGAAGCTGGTGATGCGTGGGTCGCCCTTGGTCGCTTGCGCGACGACGGCGCCATTGTCCTGAGCGCGCATCGAGCGAAATTTGTAGACCGTGATCTCACCGCCGTCGAGGCCGTTGCGCTTCTGGCGAAAGATCGCCGGCCCGGGTGAACTGAGCTTCACGCCGATCATGATGGCCAGCAGCAGCGGCGAGATCAACAGCAGGATCACCACGGCCAGCACCACGTCCGAGATGCGCTTTACCAGCTCGTTGGTGCCGGTGAATGGTGTTTCACAGATGCCGACCACCGGCACGCCATTCATGTCTTGCAGGCGGCCCTGAATGATGCTGATTCCGAACACGTCCGGCACGAAGAACAATGATGCTGTGGTGCCCTGGATGCTTTCGAGCAACTCGAGAATGCGCGGCTGCGAGCCCAGTGGCAACGTGATGAAGACCTCTTTGACGCCTTTGGCGCGAATGAACGGCGCGGCGTCTTTGAGACCACCCAACATGTGACCGCTGGTTTCGCCGGCCAGGCGCTCGTCGGTTCGGTCGTCGAACCAGCCAAGGAAGTCCCGGCCCTCTTCGCGGTCGCCCTGAAGCGCTGCGGCCACCTTTACACCCAGCAGGCCGGCGCCGATGACCACGGCCGGTTTGCGAATGGCCGGGTCGAGTGCACGCTTGCGCAGAATCGCCCGCCCGACCCACACCGCCAGCCATTGCACCAGCGGCGTGGCAATGGCCCAGCCCAGCAGCACGTTGCGGTCGAAGTAGTGCATGCTGTCAGTCGCATAGGCGCACAGCAGCAGGATCGCCAGCAAGGTCATCCACGACGCCACGAGGTCGGTGGCGGCGTTGAGCATGCCTTCCTTGTAGCGGTTGCGCCCCGGGAACGTTAGTGCGAACACCAGCAGGCACAGCACCAGATCGGGCCGCATGATCGGCTCGCGGAACCACAGCGCCGTGCCAAGGTAAGCCAGCACGATGAGCGTCGGCTCAAGCACGGCCGCAACCAGCGAGGTCACCGATTGCGGTGCGCTGTAAAAAGTTCGTTTGTAGCTGCGGTCTTGGAACATCGACAGCGATAAGGTGGCCGGACTGCCCTGCAGCAGCGTTCGAGCGCGGCAGATTGTTGTTGGTGGGATAACGCTTGGAGCCTCAATTGTCCCCCAAAGCGCAGTGCCGAATGGGCTGCAGTCGACAGGGATGGCGCAGAGGCACTGCCTACAATCCGTGCAAATGTTGCAATCGGTTCGTGAGTTGGTGTTGCCGGCGGCTCAGGCTCGGCTGTTGCTGTTGGTCAATCACGTCGTCTCGCGTGAACCCACTGCCGTGCAGCGGTTGAAGGCCCATGCGGGCCGTCGCTTGGCAGTGGCATTGGTGGATCAGCCCGGCTGGTTGCCAGGCTTGCCGCCGATGCGCGTGACGATCACACCGGCAGGGCTGTTCGACGGCGATGTCGAGGCGTCTGCGGTAGAGCCCGACCTGACGCTACGCCTGTCGATGCCAGCGCCGGCGCAACTCCTGGCCGCTCTGTCGGGCGGTGCGCTGCCGGAAATGCATATCGAAGGCGCAGCGGCCGTGGCCGCTGACATGCATTGGCTGGCCGACAATTTGCGTTGGGATATCGAGGCCGACTTGGCGCAGGCAGTGGGCGCCACACCTGCGCGCTTGGCCATGAGCGTGGGCCGCGCTGCTCGCCAGGCGCTGCGCCGGTCGTTCGCGGCGGGACCGGACAGCCATCCGCGATGAGGCAGCTCGCGCGGGCTCTGTTCATCGCTCTGACGCTGCTGCGTTTCGGCATCGACGACATCGCGTTGTCGGGCTTGAAGCAGCGCTGGGTGCGGCTGCTGGCGCGTGTCGTGACCGTCGGTCGGCGGTTCGACGAGCCGCGCGGCGTTCGCTTGCGGCGTGCTCTTGAAAAGCTCGGCCCGATCTTCGTCAAGTTCGGTCAGGTGCTGTCGACGCGTCGCGATCTGCTGCCCGCGGACATTGCCGACGAGTTGGCGCAGTTGCAGGACAACGTGCCGCCCTTTCCGGCTGCGCAATCGGCGGCGATTGTTGAGCGCGCGTTCGGCAAGCCTCTGAGCGAGGTCTTCACGACCTTCGACGCCGAGCCCGTGGCCAGCGCGTCGATCGCGCAAGTGCATTTTGCGGTGCTGAAGAACGGCCGCGAAGTAGCAGTCAAGGTGTTGCGCCCGGGTATGCTGCGCGCGATCGACGACGACATAGCGCTGCTGCACCGCCTGGCGCAATGGGTCGAACGCGCAGGAGACGATGGCAAGCGTCTGAAGCCGCGCGAAGTCGTCGCTGAGTTCGATACCTACCTGCACGATGAGCTGGACCTGGTGCGTGAGGCCGCCAATGCCGCGCAACTGCGGCGCAACATGTCCGGGCTGGCGCTGGTGGAGATTCCCGAAATGCATTGGGACTGGTGCACCGCCAACGTCATGGTGATGCAGCGGATGAACGGCATCCCGATCAGCCAGACCGAGCGCCTGCTTGCGGCCGGGGTCGATCTGAAGCGTCTGTCGCGCGATGGCGTGACGATCTTCTTCACGCAGGTTTTTCGCGACGGTTTTTTCCACGCCGACATGCACCCGGGCAACATCCAGGTGAGCGTCGAGCCGTCCACCTTCGGCCGCTACATTGCGCTCGACTTCGGCATCGTCGGCACGCTTACCGACAACGACCGCGACTACCTGGCACAGAACTTCCTCGCCTTCTTCCGCCGCGACTACAAGCGTGTCGCCGAACTGCATCTGGAAAGCGGCTGGGTGCCCGTCGAGACGCGGATCGATGCGCTGGAGAGCGCGATCCGCACCGTCTGCGAGCCGCTGTTCGACCGGCCGCTCAAGGACATTTCGCTCGGCCAGGTGCTGTTGCGTCTTTTTCAAACGTCGCGCCGCTTCAACGTGCAGATCCAGCCGCAGTTGGTCCTGCTGCAAAAAACCCTGCTCAACGTCGAAGGGCTCGGCCGCCAGCTCGACCCCGAGCTCGATTTGTGGAGCACGGCCAAGCCGTTTCTCGAGCGCTGGATGGGCGAGCAGGTCGGCGTCGAAGGCCTGACGCAGCGCCTGAAGGACGAAGCGCCGCGCTACGCCAAGCTGCTGCCCGAGCTGCCGCGCTTGCTCCATGCGGCGTTGCAGCCGCGCCAAGAGTCCGCGCTGATGCAGTCGCTGGTCGCCGAGCAGCGCCGCACCAACCGCCTGCTGCGTGCGGCGCTGTGGGTGGCCGTCGGCTTTGCTGGCGGGCTGCTGGTGGCCCAGCTCTTGCTGCGCTTTGCGCCGGGCTGGCGCTGACTAAACTTCCGGCCGCGTCGATGCCACTGAACGGAGCCCGCCTTGCTGATCACCTTCGTCGTTGTCTACCTGCTGGTTACGATTGCCATCGGCCTCGTCGCTGCGCGGCGCGTGCATAGCGCCAAGGATTTTCTCGTTGCCGGTCGCTCGCTGCCGCTGTATATGAACGTGGCCACAGTGTTCGCCACCTGGTTTGGCGCCGAGACGGTGCTGTCGGTGTCGGCGACCTTTGCCAAGGACGGCCTGAACGGCATCCCCGGCGATCCGTTTGGCGCTTCGGTGTGTCTGGTGATCGCGGCGCTGCTGTTCGCCAAACTGTTCTACCGGATGAACCTGCTGACGATCGGCGGAATCAGGGACTCCCGGACTCCCCGGAATACCAAGGGTTGCCACTCCTGATCCCGCAGCAACGAGAAGCGTATCGGCATGACCATGG
>JANOEG010000338.1:0-11855 GCA_031413095.1 Burkholderiales bacterium
GCGATGTCGCTGCCCGCCGGGGCGAGGCCGAGCTTCTTCAAGCGCTTGGCGATCGCCTTGGCGATGATCGCCGGCGTCAAGTCCGCCTTGGCGCGCAGCAGCCACATGTCGCTCGGATTCGAGCGGCTCCACTCGCCGCCGCTTACATCGCCCTCGGGCTCGTCGAACTTGCCGAGCACATTCGGCCGCACATCGGTACGCCAGTTGTAGAGCTCTTCCTTGATCTGGTACTCGATGACCTGGCGCTTTTCTTCGACCACCAGGATCTCCTGCAAGCCGAGTGCGAAGTCGCGCGTGATCGTGGCTTCGAGCGGCCAGACGACGTTGACCTTGTGCAGGCGGATGCCGACGGCGCGGCAGGTGGCGTCATCGAGCCCGAGATCCGCCAGCGCCTGCCGCGTGTCGTTGTAAGCCTTGCCGCTGGCGATGATGCCGAAGCGATCGCGCGGGCCTTCGATGACGTTGTGGTTCAGCTTGTTGGCACGCACGTAGGCCAGAGCCGCATACCACTTGTGGTCCATCAGCCGCGCTTCCTGCTCCAGCGGCGCGTCGGGCCAGCGGATGTGAAGGCCGCCGGGCGGCATCTCGAAGTCGGTCGGCATGGCGATCTTCACGCGGTCCGGATCGACGTAGACAGATGACGACGACTCGACGACTTCCTGAATCGTCTTCATGCCGGTCCACAGCCCCGAGTAGCGGCTCATCGCAAACGCATGCAAGCCCATGTCGAGAATGCCCTGCACGTCCGACGGAAAAAACGTCGGGAAGCCGGCGGCCTTGAAGACATGGTCGCTCTGGTGCGGCGCGGTGCTGCTCTTGGCCACATGGTCGTCGGCAGCGATGGCGATCACGCCGCCGTGCTTGGCGGTACCGGCCATGTTGGCGTGCTTGAAGACGTCAATGCTGCGATCGACGCCCGGCCCCTTGCCGTACCAGATGCCGAACACGCCGTCATAGTTGTTCTTCTCCGGGTAGAGGTCCAGCTGCTGAGTGCCCCAGACCGCGGTGGCGCCGAGCTCTTCGTTGACGCCGGGCTGGAACACCACGTGATTCGCGGCCAGGTGTTTCTTCGCCGCCCACAGCGCCTGGTCGTAACCGCCGAGCGGCGAGCCCCGGTAGCCGCTGACGAAGCCGGCCGTGTTCAGCCCCGCCGCGACATCGCGCGCGCGCTGCAGCATCGGCAAGCGCACGAGCGCCTGCACGCCGCTCATGAAAGCGCGGCCGCGATCAAGCGTGTACTTGTCGTCGAGCGTGACCAACTCGAGGGCCTTGCGGATCGACTCCGGCAGCGGTGCATTCATGCGGGCGGCTCCTGGCTCGGCAAATGATCGCGGGAGTTTAGGAGTCCTGACGCGACAGGTGTTTTCTTTGTTTGCCGAGTTGCAGTGTTTTCGGGCAAGATCATTGCTCTAGACAGCCAGGATTCACGCCGATGCCGCTCAGAAGCGCAAAATCAGGGAAGGCCCGCGCTGCCACCGAGGCCGAAGCGGAGGCCGACACGTCGCATCCGGCGGGGCTCGACCGCTACGACGTGGCGATCCTTGCCGCGCTGCAATCCGATGCGCGTTTGTCCAACGCCGATCTGGCCGCGCGCATCGGCCTGTCGGCCGCGCCGACGTGGCGCCGCGTCAAATGGCTCGAACAGAACCGCTACATCACCGGCTACCGCGCCGAGATCGACCGTCGGCGCATTGGCCTGGGCGTGTTCGCCTTCGTGCGCGTCGATGCCGAGCGCAATGCCGGCGGCGCGGCCAAGGTGCTCGAAGACGCGATCCGCCACCTGCCCGAAGTCACCGCCTGTCACTACATCAGCGGCGCCGGTACGTTCGAATTGCAGGTCATGGCCACCGACCTCGATGCCTTCTCGCGCTTCGCCACCGAGACGCTGCTCAACCTGCCCAACGTCAAAGACATTCATACCAGTTTTTCTTTGGGTGAGGTGAAGGCGGGCGCAGCGCTGCCGCTGACGCACTTGCAGACCGCGCCGCGTCGCGCGGGCGCCAGTCGCTTGGGTGGCCAGCGCGCCGGCGCCGTGAGCAAGGCCGCACGATGAGCCTGCGCGAAGGTGTGCCACACACAAACCCGATGGTCGTCACTTGAACCCAGGCAGCGTTCTGCCCTTGCGCCACTCCCTGCTGGCTCTGTTGGTGGTGGCCATCTGGGGCAGCAACTTCGTCGTGATCAAGGCCGCGCTGGACACGTTGCCACCGCTGCTGTTTGCCGCTTTGCGCTTTGCCCTGGCTTTCTTGCCGGCAGCGCTGTTCGTCAGCCGGCCCAACGTGCCGTGGCGCACGCTGGCGGCCTACGGCATGCTGATCGGGGCCGGCCAATTCGGCCTGATGTTCATTGCCATGCGCGGCGACATCACGCCAGGCCTGGCGTCGCTGGTGATCCAGACGCAGGTCTTCTTCACGATCGGTCTGGCCATGGTGTTCAGCCGCGAGCGACTGAAGCGCATGCAGGCGGCGGCGCTGGCGCTGGCGGCCTGCGGGCTGGTCGTGATCGCGTGGCACACGGATGCAGCGACAACGCCGCTCGGCCTGGCGCTGGTGCTGGCCGCCGCGCTGTGCTGGGCCGGCGGCAACACAGTGGCGCAACGCGCCGGCAAGGTGCCGATCCTCGGCTTCATGGTCTGGTCGAGTCTGTTCGCTGTGCCGCCGCTGCTGGTGCTGTCGGTGTGGCTCGAAGGACCTGTGGCCATCGCGCGGGGCGTGTCACAGGCCGGCTGGGGCACTTGGGTCGCGGTGCTGTGGCAGTCGATCGGCAACACGTTGTTTGGCTACGGCGCGTGGGCCTGGCTGATGGCGCGTTACTCCGCCGCCACGGTGTCGCCGATGGCGCTATTGGTGCCGGTGTTCGGCATGGGTGCGTCGGCGTTGCTGCTGGCCGAAGCGCTGCCGGTGTGGAAGCTCGGTGCGGCGGCGTTGGTGATAGGTGGGCTGGCGTTGAATCTGCTCTGGCCAAGGCTCGCAGGCCAGCGCCGGGCCGCTCCCAAGCGGCCTGCGCTCCCCTCGGGGGACGCGAACGAAGTGAGCTAGGGGTCGTCAGTCACTTGGGCCACAAGACCCAGAGCTTGAGCGGCTGTTTCATCCGGCCGGCTTGCGCTTCGGCGCGATCGCCCCAGCCCCAGAAGTAGTCGGCGCGTACGGCGCCGGTGATCGCGCTGCCGGTGTCTTGTGCCATCACGAGCCGGCGCAGCGGCGTAGAGGCGAGCGGCTCGGTGGTATCGAGCCACACCGGCGTGCCCAGCGGGATGCTCGACGGGTCGACCGCGATCGATCGTTCGGGCGTCAGCGCCACACCTTGCGAACCGCGCGGGCCTTGCGCTGCATCGGTCAGCGGCTCCTCGCGGAAAAACACCACGCGCGGGTTCGCGGCCAGCATCTGCGGCGCACGCTGCGGGTTCTTGCGCGCCCAGTCGCGAATGCCCGGCCACGTGGCTTCGCCGGGTTTCAGTTCGCCCTGGTCGATCAGCCAGCGGCCGACCGACACGTAGCCGTGATCGTTGTGGCCGGCGAAGGCCAGGCGCACCGTCTGCACCCGGCCATCGGCCTCGGTGATGCGCGCGCGGCCCGAGCCTTGAACCTGCAGCAGCAGCACGTCGAGCGGGTCTGCGGTGTAGGCGATCTCACGGCCGCGCAGCGCGGCTTGCGCGGCCGGTAGCGACTCCATCTGCGCGCGCGTGAACCAGGGTTTGCGGGTGGTCAGATCGGCGGGCGGCGCATGAAATGCAAAACGCTGCGCACCGCGCGGCACGCGGCTGGCCTCGATCAGCGGCTCGAAATAGCCGGTGGCCAGTCCTTCGCCGGAGGCTGCGCTGTCGCGCGGCATCACGCGGTAGGGCGTGAGGCGCTGTTCAAGCCAGGCACGCGCCGACGCGTCATCGGCCGGCTGCGTGCGCAACGCCTCGGCGCAGACGTTGGCCCAGGTACGTTGCTGCTCGGCGCCGATGCGTTCGCACGAGCGCCGCAGCGCGCGCCAGGCGTCGAGCGGGCGGTCGGCGCCCCAGCCGGGCAGGTCCGACCAGGCGGCGCTGACCCAGCGGGCACCGCGCTGCTCGATCGTGGCCGGCGCGCTGGGCACAGGCTTTTCGAGGCTGACTGGCGG
The DNA here is from genome assembly GCA_031413095.1 of Burkholderiales bacterium. Classification (GTDB taxonomy): domain Bacteria; phylum Pseudomonadota; class Gammaproteobacteria; order Burkholderiales; family Burkholderiaceae_C; genus CADEEN01. Next base: position 4,108 of record JANOEG010000338.1, read on the forward strand.
CGACAGCCAGCCGCAAGACGACAGCAGAAGCGCCGCGACGCCGATCGCCACACGGTACGCTCGGCGCATGTGGCTGCTCCTGCTCGAAGCGCTCGGCGCGCTGTTGATTTTCGTGTTCATCGTCTGGTGGACCATGTTTTCAGGCCGCCGCGGCGGTGAGCGGCGCGACGACGAAGACAAGCTTTAGCGATAGCGGGACGCAGGCCAGCGCCGGGCCGCCCCAAGCGCCCGGCCTGCGCACACCCTCGGGGGGTGTGCACGGCCGGGGGCCAACACTCAATGAAGCTGCTCGGGGCGGGCAAGCATGAACTCCGGCACGGGCGCGTCGAAAGGATGCGCGTCTTCGGTCATGCAGAAGAAAGTCCCGCGCATCGTGCCCTGCGGCGTGGCGATGCGCGTCCAGCTCGAATATTCGAAACGCTCGCCTGGCTTCAACAGCGGCTGGTGGCCGACCACCGCCAGGCCGCGAACCTCGTCGGTGTGGCCTTGCGCGTCGGTGATGACCCAGTGCCGTGCGATCAGTTGCGAGGTCACGTCGCCGCTGTTGACGATGGTGATCGTGTAGGCGAACGCGAACACGCTTGCGCTGGGTTGCGACTGCTCGTCGAGGTACGACACTTTGATGCTGCTGGTGAGTTCGGGGTGGGCCATAGCGGTCGATTCTAGAATTCAATGCCATGAGCATCTCTTCGCGCACCTTTCTCATTGCACCGTCGATCCTCTCCGCCGACTTTGCGCGGCTCGGCGACGAGGTGCGCAAGGTTGTTGCCGCTGGCGCGGACTGGATCCATTTCGACGTGATGGACAACCACTACGTTCCCAACCTGACCTTCGGCCCTATGGTCTGCGAAGCGCTGCGCAAGCACAGCACGGCGCCGATCGATGTGCACTTGATGGTGCAGCCGGTCGATGCGCTGGCCCAGGCCTTCTGCAAGGCCGGCGCGGACCTGGTGAGCTTTCACCCCGATGCCAGCGCGCATGTCGATCGCACGCTCCAACTCATCAAGGCCGAGGGCAAGCAGTGCGGCCTGGTCTTCAACCCGGCTGCGCCAATCGACGTGCTCGAGTGGACGATCGACAAGCTGGACCTTGTGCTCATCATGAGCGTGAACCCGGGCTTCGGCGGCCAGAGCTTCATCGACGGCGCGCTCAGGAAGATCGAGCGTGTGCGAAAACTGATCGACGTGAGCGGACGCGACATCCGGCTCGAAGTCGATGGTGGCATCAAGGTCGACAACATCCGCCGCGCTGCCGAAGCCGGCGCCGACACGTTCGTCGCTGGCAGCGCGATCTTCGGCAAGCCGGACTACAAGGCGGTGATCGACGCCATGCGAGCCGAATTGGCGCTGCTACACTGAAATCAACATGTTTCTGAGCCTCACAAGCCGTCCTCGCCTCGGGTCCACGCCGGACCGGGGAGCTTGGCCTTGGCGCCGCGCGACGCCGCACTGACGTCCGCGCCGGCTGCGCTTCGCAGCCGCTTGTTGAGACCCCGCGCCGTATCCAAACACGACGGCGTTCCGAGGACCCAGACATGATCACTGAACTCGAATTCAAGAGCTTGGCCGCTCAAGGCCACAACCGCATCCCGCTCATCAGCGAGGCCTTTGCCGACCTCGAAACCCCGCTGTCGCTGTACCTGAAGCTGGTCGGCAACCAGCGCTACGGCTTCCTGCTGGAGTCTGTCGTCGGCGGTGAGCGTTTCGGCCGCTACTCGTTCATCGGCCTGCCGGCGCGCACGCTGATCCGGGCCACCGGCAACGTCACTGAGGTCGTCACCGACGGTGCGGTCGTCGAGCGCGACGAGGGCAATCCGTTGCGCTTCATCGAGCTTTTTCAGGAGCGCCTGAAGCCTGCGGTGGCGGCCGGCCTGCCGCGGTTTTGCGGCGGCCTAGCGGGCTACTTCGGCTACGACACCGTGCGCTGCATCGAGACCAAGCTCGGTCGGATTGCCAAGACCGGAGGACTGGGCACGCCCGACATCCAGCTGCTGCTGACCGAAGAGGTGGCGGTGATCGACAATTTGTCGGGCCGGCTGTACCTGATCGTGTGGGCGGATCCGGCGCGGCCCGAGGCTTACTTCAACGCCAAGAAGCGGCTGGCCGATCTTGCCGAGAAGCTGCGCTACAGCGTCGCCGCACCGACGGTGAAGCGTGTTGCGTCGCATCCGGTGGAGCGCGAGTTTGCGAAGGCGGACCTGATGCGCGCCGTGGAGCGCGCCAAGGAGTACATCGCGGCCGGTGATTGCATGCAGGTCGTGCTCGGCCAGCGCTTGCGCAAGCGCTACACCGAGAGTCCGCTGTCGCTATACCGCGCTCTGCGCTCGCTCAACCCGTCGCCGTACATGTACTTCTACGATATGGGCGACTTCCAGATCGTCGGCGCGTCGCCAGAAATTTTGGTGCGTGAAGAGAAGTTGGCCAATGGCCGGCGCAAGGTGACGATCCGCCCTTTGGCCGGCACGCGGCCACGTGGCACGACTCCGGAAGAAGATGCACGTCTAGAAGCCGAGCTGAAAGCCGACGAAAAAGAGCGCGCCGAGCACCTGATGCTGATCGACCTGGCGCGCAACGACATCGGCCGCATCGCGCAGACCGGCAGTGTCAAAGTGACGGAGTCCTTCGCGGTCGAGCGCTACTCGCATGTGATGCACATCGTCAGCAACGTCGAAGGCGTGTTGCGGCCCGAGGTCGGCCAGCTCGACGTGCTGCGCGCCACCTTTCCGGCCGGCACGCTCTCCGGCGCGCCGAAAGTCCGGGCGATGGAAATCATCGATGAGCTGGAGCCGGTGCAGCGCGGCATCTACGGCGGCGCCTGCGGCTACCTGAGTTTTGCCGGTGACATGGACGTGGCGATTGCGATCCGCACCGGCATCATCAAGGACCAGACGCTGTACGTGCAAGCGGCGGCCGGCATCGTCGCCGACTCGGTGCCGGAGAAGGAATGGGCGGAGACGGAGCAGAAGGCACGTGCTCTGTTGCGCGCGGCGGAGCTGGTCGAGGAGGGCTTCTGAGATGTTGCTCATGATCGACAACTACGACAGCTTCACCTTCAACCTGGTGCAGTACTTCGGTGAACTTGGCGAAGAGGTGCGCACGCTGCGCAACGATCAGATCGACGTCGTCGGCATGGCCGCGTTGAAACCTTCGCGCATCGTCTTCTCGCCCGGTCCATGCACGCCGGCCGAGGCGGGCGTCTGCGTCGAGGCGATTCGGCATTTCGCCGGCCGCGTGCCGATGCTCGGCGTCTGCCTCGGCCACCAATCGATCGGCGCTGCGCTGGGCGGCAAGATCGTTCGTGCCGGCGTGCCGATGCACGGCAAGACCAGCCGCATCGAGCACGACAGCCAGGGCGTGTTCAAGGCGCTTCCGCAAAACTTCACTGTCGTGCGCTACCACTCGCTGGTGATCGAGCGCGCGTCACTACCGGCCGACTTGCTGGTCACCGCCACGTCCAACGACGGCGAGATCATGGGCGTGCGGCACAAGACGCTGCCGATCGAAGGTGTGCAGTTTCATCCCGAGTCGATCCTGTCAGAGCACGGGCATGCGATGCTGCGAAACTTCCTCGACGCCTACCCGGAGGCCGCATGAAGTCGATTGACTTGCGCAGCGACACGGTCACACAACCGACGCCGGCAATGTGGGATGCGATGCGCGCCGCGCCGCTCGGCGACGATGTGTTCGGCGACGACCCGACCGTCAATGCGCTGCAAGCGCGCATGGCCGCCGACCTCGGATTCGAAGCGGCGCTGTTCATGCCGACCGGCACACAAAGCAACCTGTGCGCACTGATGAGCCACTGCGACCGCGGCGACGAGTACATCGTCGGCCAGATGGCGCACACCTACCGCTGGGAGGGTGGCGGCGCGGCGGTGATGGGCAGCATCCAGCCGCAGCCGCTGCCCAACCAGGGCGACGGCACGCTGCTGTTGTCCGACATCGAGGCCGCGATCAAGCCCGACGATGCGCACTTCGCGCGCACGCGGCTGCTGGCGCTGGAAAACACCTGGGGTGGACAGGTTCTGCCAATGGCTTATGTGGACGCGGCGACGTCCCTGGCCAAACGCAAGGGTCTGGCGCGGCACCTCGACGGCGCACGTTTGTTCAACGCCGCCGTTGCGTCCGGCGTCTCGGCGCGCGAGATCACGAAACATTTCGACAGTGTGTCGGTGTGCTTCAGCAAGGGCCTGGGCACGCCGGCCGGCTCGGCGCTGTGCGGTTCGCGCGATTTGATTTCGCGTGCGCACCGCTGGCGCAAAATGGCCGGTGGCGGCATGCGGCAAGCGGGCGTGCTCGCTGCGGCCGCGCTGCATGCGCTGGACCACCACGTCGATCGCCTGGCCGACGACCATGCAAACGCTCGCCACCTCGCCGAAGGGCTGCAAGGCTTGCCCGGAGTGACTGTGGCAGTGCCGCAGTCGAACATCGTCTTCGTCGAACTCGCGCCGGACAAGCCGAACGACATCGTGGCACGCTTGCGCTCGCAAGGTGTCCTCGCGACTGGCTTGTACAAGCTGCGCCTGGTGACGCACTTGGGCGTGAGCGCCGATGATGTCGAGCGCGCACTCCCCATCCTGCGACAGACCCTCATGTAAGGACCGCACCCATGCCGATCACTGACACCGAAGCGCTCGTGCGCACCATCGAGCATCGCGAGATCTTTCATGACGAAATGCTGGCGCTGATGCGCCGCATCATGAGCGGCGAGATGACGCACCCGATGATGGCGGCGCTGCTGATGGGCCTGCGCGTCAAGAAAGAAACCATCGGCGAGATCGCCGCGGCTGCGCAGGTGATGCGCGAGTTTTCGACCAAGGTCGTGGTGGTCGATCGCCAGCATCTGGTGGACATCGTCGGCACCGGCGGCGACGGCTCGCACACCTTCAACATCTCCACCTGTTCGATGTTCGTCGCCGCGGCCTGCGGCGCGCGCGTGAGCAAGCTTGGCAACCGCGGCGTGTCTAGCAAGTCGGGCAGCGCCGACGTGCTGGAGGCGATGGGCGTGCCGATGAACCTCTCGCCCGAGGCCGTGGCACGCTCGATCGACGCCACCGGCATCGGCTTTATGTTCGCGCCGAACCACCACCCGGCGATGAAAAACGTCGGGCCGGTGCGCAAGGAATTAGGCGTGCGCACGATTTTCAACATCCTTGGCCCGCTGACCAATCCGGCCGACGCACCGAACATCCTGATGGGCGTGTTCCACCCCGATCTCGTCGGCATCCAGGTGCGTGCGCTGCAACGGCTGGGCGCAGAACATGCCGTCGTCGTCTACGGCCGCGACGGTATGGACGAGGTGTCCCTCGGCGCGGCGACACTCGTCGGCGAATTCAAGAACGGCGAGATCCGCGAATACGAAATCCACCCCGAAGACTTTGGCCTGACAATGGCGTCGAATCGCTCGTTTAGGGTCGAGACCCCGGCCGAATCGCTGGCGCTCGTGCGGTCGGTGCTGAGCAACGAAGCTGGCCCGGCGCGCGACATCGTGGCGCTCAATGCTGGCGTGGCACTGTATGCGGCCAATGTCGCGCCGACGATGGCCGATGGCGTCAAGCTGGCGCTGAAGGCGCTGGCGTCGGGCGGTGCCGCTGCCAAGATGCAGCAGTTTGTCGAAACCGCGAAGAGCCTGTCACCGAAGTGAGCGACATCCTCGAGCGGATCGTCGCCGTCAAGCGCGAAGAGATCGCGTCGGCGAAATCGCAGCACAGCGAAGCGGTGGTGCGTGCGCGGGCCGAGGCGCGTCGCGATACGCGCGGTTTTGTCGCTGCATTGCGCACCAAGATCCCCGCCGGCAAAGCCGCCGTGATCGCCGAAGTGAAAAAGGCCAGCCCGAGCAAAGGTGTGTTGCGACAGCACTTCGTGCCAGCCGAGATCGCCGCAAGCTACGAGCGTGGCGGTGCGGCGTGCCTGTCTGTGCTGACCGACGAGCGCTTCTTTCAGGGTTCGGCCGCCTACCTGCAGCAAGCGCGCGCCGCGTGCGCGCTGCCCGTGCTGCGCAAGGATTTCATGGTCGAGGCGTACCAGGTGTTCGAGGCGCGGGCGATGGGCGCGGATTGCATCCTCTTGATTGCGGCCTGCCTCGACGATGCGCAGATGGCTGACCTGGAAGCGCAGGCGCACGCGCTCAGCATGGACGTGCTGGTCGAGGTGCACGACGGTGCCGAGTTGGAGCGTGCGCTGTGCTTGAAGACGCCGCTCGTCGGCATCAACAACCGCAACCTGCGCAGCTTCGAGGTTTCGCTCGACACGACGCTCGCTCTGCTGCCGCGGGTGCCGAACGACCGGCTTCTCGTCACCGAGTCCGGCATCCTCGCGCGCGTCGATGTGCGGCGCATGCGCGACGCGAATGTCAATGCGTTCCTCGTCGGCGAGGCCTTCATGCGCGCTGCCGACCCCGGCCAGGCATTGGCTGACCTGTTCGAGTGAGCCAGCTCAGCGAGCCACTGTCCCGCGTGCTCGACCGGGCGCCGCCGACGTGGGCGCCGATCGTTCGAGCGTGGCGTGATTCACCGCCCGGTCGCCAGCTCGAAGCCTTTGTCGGTGAGCGCCAAGCCGCGGGCGCGACGATCTATCCGGCGCAATTGCTGCGTGCCATGGAGCTGACCGCGCGCGATCGGGTGCGCGTCGTCATACTCGGCCAAGACCCGTACCACGGAGAGGGTCAGGCCGAGGGCTTGGCTTTTTCTGTGCCGAGTGGTCAACGCATCCCACCCAGCCTGCGCAATGTGTTCAATGAGCTGCAGCGCGACTTGCGGTTGCCGCCGCCGATCCATGGCCACTTGGCGGCGTGGGCACGCCAAGGCGTGCTGCTGCTCAACACCTGCCTGAGCGTCGAAGCCGGCCGTCCGGCAAGCCACGCCAAGCGAGGATGGGAAGCGCTTACTGACGAAGTTATCAATTCTCTGTCTCAAGGTTCAACGCCCAACGTTTTCATGTTGTGGGGTGCTCATGCCCAGGCGAGGGCCGCATGGCCGCAGGCCGCTGGCCATCACGCCGTACTGATGGCCAACCATCCATCGCCGTTGTCGGCCCGCCGAGGGCCCACGCCCTTCTTTGGTTGCGGTCACTTCGGCGCCGCCAACCGCTTTCTTACTTCGAACGGCCAAGCGCCGATCGACTGGTCTCTCGATTGATGGGTTTGGAGGCGGGGCGGAACAAGCTCACGCCGCTGCTATACTTTGCGGTTCGCCGCGGAGGGGTGCCCGAGTGGCTAAAGGGGGCAGACTGTAAATCTGTTGGCTTACGCCTACGCTGGTTCGAATCCAGCCTCCTCCACCAGGCGAAACAACAACTTGAGGTGAATGACGATCGACCCCCATGCGGGAGTAGTTCAATGGCAGAACCCTAGCCTTCCAAGCTAATGACGCGGGTTCGATTCCCGTCTCCCGCTCCAGATAAGCAAAGAAAACGAGTTTGTCGCTACGGGCTTGGGTACTTGAATGACAGCAGTGAATGAGTGCCCAGCCCCGTGTCGATGCCCATGTGGCTCAGTGGTAGAGCACTCCCTTGGTAAGGGAGAGGTCGCGCGTTCGATCCGCGCCATGGGCACCAATCGAAACGAACTAGGTCAAATAGAACTTCACTTCTGACGCAGCAGGAGCGCACAAATGGCAAAAGGCAAATTCGAACGCACCAAGCCGCACGTTAATGTGGGGACGATTGGGCATGTGGACCATGGCAAGACCACGCTGACGGCGGCGATCACCACGGTGCTGAGCAAGCTGTATGGCGGTGAAGCCAAGGCGT
>JANOEG010000339.1:0-1612 GCA_031413095.1 Burkholderiales bacterium
CTTTTCGATCGCCGACACCATCGAGTGCCCGATCCACTTGCGGATGCGGTCGGCCAGCAGCAGCACCAGCGCACTGAAGGCCATGGCCACGGTCAGCGCCGCCACCCAGTGCAGCAGGCGTTCGGGCTGGCGCGAGGCCAGCAGCAGCACCGTTGCCATCGCCGACGGGCCGGCCAGCAGCGGCACCGCGAGCGGAAAGATCAGCGGCTCGCGCGGCGGGCCGTCGCTGGCATAGAGCTCGCCGCCGCTGGCGAAGATCATCTTCATGGCGATGATCAGCAGAATGACGCCGCCGGCCACTTCGAGCGAGCGCTCGGACAGGTGCATCAGCGACAGGAAAGCCTGGCCGGTGAACATGAACAGCAGCAAGACGCCGAAGGCGATCGCCGACTCGCGCAGCGCGACGCGGCGGCGGCGCTCCGGCGCCACGTTGCGCATGACCGCAATGAACACCGGCAGGCTGCCCAGCGGGTCGAGCACCAGCAGCAGCAGGACCAGGGCGGACAGGAAGGTGTGATCCATGGCGGCGGCCATTGTCGGCCACGGTCCGGGCGCGAATAGATGACCGGCGCCGGCCAAGCTGTTGCGCTAAAGCTGCGATCGACCCTGAAGAGCGCTCCGCCGTCAAACAACGCCCTGCCACAGACCTAAACTCCCGCATCTCTCCTCACTCTCCATGGGACGTACCACATGAACAAGACACTCATCGCCGCGGCCGTACTGGCCACCCTGGGCAGCAGCGCCTTCGCGCAGTCCTCCGTCACCATCTACGGCCGCCTGAACCTGACGATCGAGCGCCAGAAGCTTCTCGGCGACACCGACACCCGGATGCAGAACAGCTCGTCGCGCTGGGGCATGAGGGGCAGCGAGGACCTCGGCGGCGGCTTGAAGGCCGGATTCCAGTTCGAGAGCGGCTTCAATCCCGCCACCGGCCAGCAGTCGCAGTCCGCGTTCTTCGCGCGCCATAGCGAAGTCAACCTCGGCGGCAGCTTCGGCATGGTGCGCCTGGGCAACTTCACCAGCGACGCGTACTACGCCACGTCCGATTACATCGGCATGCACAACCACGAGACGGGCACGTCGGCGGATGCGTTCTACGCTTATGTCGGCCGCAACACCGGCAAGGTGGCCTACCGCACGCCGAGCTTCGGCGGTGCCACGGCTGAGATCGCGATCACCGAAGCAGGCTCCAACCCCGACCGCACGATCGACTTTGCCGTCAACTACGACGCCGGCCCCCTGCACTTGGGCTTCGGTTACGAAAAGGGCAACCTCGACGCCAAGCAGTTCGCCGGCCGCGTCCTGTACGAACTGGGCGCCTTCACTGTCGGCGCCACCGTCCAGCGCGACACCGACGGCTGGGGCGCCGGCTTCGGCGACCGCACGAACTTCCGTGTGGCGGGCATGTACACGATGGGCAGTGCCGAGTTGCACCTCAACGTCGGCCGCACCGGCGCGTACGACAACGGTCCGGACTCGGCGAGCCAAGTCACGCTGGGCGTCAACTACAACCTGAGCAAGCGCACCAAGGTCTACGGCTTCGTGACCAAGCTCAGCGGCGACGGCGCCGATTTCTATGCGCTGAACAGCACCGGTGTGAACCGTTCGCTGG
>JANOEG010000340.1:0-12263 GCA_031413095.1 Burkholderiales bacterium
CCGGCCAGCACGACGGTCATGCCCTCCGACAGGAGCGCGCCTTGGCGCGTGCGGTCGAGCACGCGTTCGAGGTCGGCGGCAATGGCCGCCAAGCGGCTGCGGGCGCCGGCTTTTTCAAGGAAGTCGATCTCTTCTTCGGGGAAGTCGAGCGTGGCTTCAACCAAGGTTCGCAGTTCGATCAGGCGCTGCGCCAGCGCCTCGACCTCGCGCGACAGCGCGCCCGCCAGCGAGCGTGCGGCCGAGCGCGCGGCGGCTTCGGTGTTGGCATCGATCAGGTCGGCGACTGCTTCGGCCTGCGCCAGGTCGAGCTTGCCGTTGAGAAAAGCGCGCAGCGTGAACTCGCCGGGTTGCGCCAGGCGCAGGTGCGGCAAGCGCGCTTGCCCGGTGGCCGCATCGAGTTGAGCGGCCGCTTCCAGGCAGCGCGCGAGCAGCAGCTGCAACACCACCGGACCGCCGTGGGCCTGCAGCTCGAGCACGTCTTCGCCGGTGTACGAGTGCGGCGCGGGGAAGAACAGCGCCAGGCCGTGGTCGATCGCCGCGCCGTGAGCATCCGTCAAGGGCCCATAGTGCGCGAGCCGCGGCGTCAGCGCGCGGCCAGTGATCGTTTGCGCCAGGGCCGCCAGTCCGCGGCCCGACACGCGCACGATGCCGACCGCGCCTCGGCCGGGTGCGGTGGCGACAGCGGCGATCGGGTCTTCGGGATGCTCGGAAAAGGCAGAAGGCACCGGGTGATTGTCATCGCCCGGTGCCTTCGCTCTTGAATGGCGCGGGGGGAGTTGAGAACCGCCTCCCGAGCCGGCCGCCGCGCCCTTGTTGTCGAGCCGCGCCGGGTCATCCCCGCATGCCTGAATGCTCGCCGCTACCGCGGGGTTGCGGAACCCCCCGGACGCGGCATCTCCCCCTAGGACGTGAGGTTCACACGCAAGTCCTGATTGCCTTTTTGGGAGTTCATTTGTTGACGCCGAGCTGGCGGTTGATCCACCACTGCTGCGCGATCGACAGGATGTTGTTCGTCAGCCAGTACAGCACGAGGCCGGCGGGGAAGAAGAAGAACATGACGCCGAAGATGAGCGGCATCATCCACATCATCTTGGCCTGCATCGGGTCGGCTGGCGCCGGGTTCAGCCAGACCTGGAACAGCGACGACGCCGTCATCAGCAGCGGCAGGATGAACCACGGGTCGGGGGCCGAAAGGTCGGCGATCCAGCCGATCCACGGCGCGTTGCGCATCTCCACCGACGACAGCAGCACCCAGTACAGCGCAATGAAGAATGGCATCTGGGCGACGATCGGCAAGCAGCCGCCGAGCGGGTTGACCTTCTCTTCGCGGTAGATGCGCATCATCTCCTGTTGCATCAGCTGCGGCTTGTCCTTGTAGCGCTCGCGCATGTCGGTGATGCGCGGCCCCAGCGCCTTCATCTTGCCCATCGAGCGATAGGCGCTGGCGTTGAGCCAGTAAAAAGCGATCTTCAGCAATACCACCAGCGCCACGATCGACCAGCCCCAGTTGCCGAGCACCTTGTGCAACTGGTCGAGCACCCAGTAAAGCGGTTTGGCCAGCACGGTGAACCAGCCGTAATCCTTGACCAGATCCAGGCCCGGCGCCATCGCCTCGAGCCTGTTCTCTTCCTGCGGGCCGGCAAACAACGTGGCCTCGTGCGACTTGCTCGCGCCCGGGGCAACCTCGCCGAGCGGCAGCACCATCTGCACCGCGTAGAGGTTGGCGCTGACCTTTTGCGTGCGGAACTCGCGCGGCGTGCCGGCCGGCACCAGCCAGGCTGAGGCGAAGTAGTGCTGCACCATGGCAATCCAGCCGTCGCTGGCGCTGGTGACATGACCGGTCTTGCCCTTCTCGATGTCGCCGAAGTCGATCTTTTCGTACTTCTTGGCGTCGGTGAACACGGCCGGGCCGGTGAACGTGAAGTACCACTTCGACTCGCCACGCGCCGGGTTGCCGTCGCGCTCGAGCCCCAGGTAGAGCTGCGGGTTGACTGCGCCGGCGCTGTTGTTGGTCAACTCGTGCTTGACACCGATCTGATAACTGCCGCGCTTGAACGTGTAGGTTTTGGCGAGCTTGACACCGCCCTCGCCCACCGACTCAAAGCGAATCGCCAGCTCATTACTGCCGGCAGCCAGCGCGGTCGGGCCATCGACGCGCTTCATCGGGCTCCAGTGGTTGGGCAGCGTGACGCCAGGCTGCGCTGTGATGAGGCCGCTCTGCGCCTTGTAAACCCGCTCGGCGCTGCGGTCGAAGAGGACGACCTTGCGCTGGCGATCCTCGGCGTCGGCTTGTTGGAGCAGTTCCAATCGCACCAGGCTGGCGCCGACACTGTCGAACGTGGCCCTGACGAGATCCGTGGTGATGACGGTTTCTTCGCCAGCCGCGGTGTTGGGTGCCGACGTCGCCGCTGGTGTGGCAGCGGTGGCAGCAGCACCGGGCACCGCGGCGGCCGACGGAATGCCCGTCTGCGTTGCGGCCGTAGGGGCGGCTCCTGGTGCTGCGCCCGGCGGCGCGCTGGCTGCAGCGCGCGGCGGCGCCGGCGAAAACCAAGACGGCTGGCCGGTGTGCTTGTTCCAGGCGTCCCACAAGAAGACGAGGGACATGGTGAACACCATCCACAAGAGGGTGCGTCGGATATCGGTCATGAAAGAAGGCTCTTGTGGTTCGGGGAGGAAGAAGGCGAAGCGGGTACAGGATCAGGGCCGCCGTCACACCAAGGATGACAGCGCAGCACGCGGCGCGCTGCCAAGTAAGCACCTGCTGCAGCGCCATGCTGCTCCAGAGCGTCGAGTGCGTAACGCGAGCACGTGGGCTCAAAGCGGCAAGCGCTACCGAGCCATGGGCTCAAGAAAAATCGGTAGGCGCGGATCGGCACGGCCAGCACCCGCCGCGGCCACAGCACAGCGGGCCGCGCTTTCATTGGGGGCCGGCCTGGGCGAACAGGGCGTCGAGTTCGCTGCGCACCGCCGCTCTCAAGGTGTTTGATGCGGCGCTGTGGAACTGCTGCGGGCTGAACGCGCTGCGCTGGCGAATCAGCACCTGACGACCGGCCCACTCAGCACAGCGGCCTCGTACGGCCTCGCGCATCTGGCGCTTGACCAGATTGCGTGTGGCCGCTCGCTTGGCATGCCGCTTCGGCACAACCAAAGCAAGGCCAAGAGACGGAATCGCCTTCGGGGTCAATGAAACAGAGTTATCCACAGATTCGGTCCTGTCTGGTGCAACGCCAGTGGGTAACTCCTGCAGAAGTTGTCTTTGCGGGGCCGCCTGCAAGACAAAGTGCGCCGTCTTGGCGACGGTGGGGGCGGACAGCAACGCTTTCAATGCATCGCCGCCCAAGCTCACCCAAGGGGTGTCCGGCTGGCGCCGCGGCGCTCGGCCCTGCATCGGCACGGCCGCGGTCGGCCGATCGCTCAGACGGCCAGGCGCTTGCGGCCCTTGGCACGGCGCGCGTTGATCACGGCACGGCCGCCGCGGGTCTTCATGCGAACCAGAAAACCGTGGGTGCGGGCGCGGCGGGTCTTCGACGCTTGGTAGGTGCGTTTCATTGCAAAAGTCCGATAGAAGTGCGGTGGAAGTCTGAATGCCGCGCGGCTCTGTCCAGGAGAGCCGCCGCTCAGGGAAACCCGCGATTGCAACACGAAGACCCGAGGCGGTCAACGAGAGGGGGCTCCAATGCGCCTGGAGCGCTCGCCACCAGCCCGGCCAGAAACTGTGGATAAACCGCTCCAAGGGCCCTGTCGCTGGACTACACTCGCGCCGCTCCAAAAGAACTTGTCCACAATGAGCGACGACCTCTGGCAGCGCGGTTGCGAACAACTGGCCGCCGAACTGCCTGAACAGCAATTCAACACCTGGATCCGCCCCCTGCCGCCGGCCGACGTGGCCGTCAATGGGCAGTCCGCGGTGGTGTCGTTGCGCGTGCCGAACCGCTTCAAGCTAGACTGGATTCGCTCGCAGTACGCCAGCCGGATCGAGGATGTGCTGACACGGCTGGCCGGGCAGCCGGTGTCGTTGCAACTGCACCTTGCGCTGGCTCCCTCCAGGCCCGCCGCGGTGGTGGCAACACCGGCGCTGACGGGTCTGCCGCGCGCCGGCGAGTCGCCGCCGCGTGCCCAAACGGTGCTGCCGGTGCACCGCTTGAATGCTGCGCTGACGTTCGACTCGCTGGTGGCCGGGCGGGCCAATCAGATGGCCCGTACGGCAGCGCTGCATGTCGCCGGCAGTCCAGGGCACATGTACAACCCGCTGTTCATCTACGGCGGTGTGGGTCTGGGCAAGACGCACCTAGTGCACGCGGTTGGCAATGCGCTGTTGAAGGACCGGTCGGATGCGCGCGTGCTCTACCTGCATGCCGAACAATTCATCAGCGACGTCGTCAAGAACTACCAGCGCAAAACCTTCGACGAGCTGAAGGCCAAGTACCACTCGCTCGACCTGCTGCTGATCGACGACGTGCAGTTCTTCGCCGGCAAGGACCGCACCCAGGAGGAGTTCTTCAACGCCTTTGAAGCGCTGTTGGCGAAGAAAGCCCACATCATCATGACCAGCGACACCTACCCGAAAGGGCTGGTGGACATCGACGAGCGGCTGACCTCGCGCTTCGATTCCGGTCTGACGGTGGCGATCGAGCCACCCGAGCTGGAGATGCGTGTCGCTATCCTGATCCGCAAGGCGCTGGCCGAGGGCTCTGAAATGCCCGAGGACGTGGCGTTTTTCATCGCCAAGAACGTGCGCGCGAATGTGCGTGAACTCGAAGGCGCGTTGCGCAAGGTCATCGCCTACGCGCGCTTTTCGCAGAAGGAAGTCGCGATCGGCCTGGCGCGTGAGGCGCTGCGCGACCTGCTGTCGATCCAGAACCGGCAGATTGGCATCGAGAACATCCAGAAGACAGTCGCCGACTTCTACAAGATCAAGGTCGCCGACATGTACATCAAGAAGCGCCCGGCCTCGATCGCGCGGCCGCGCCAGATCGCGATGTACCTGGCTAAGGAGATGACGCAGAAGAGCCTGCCCGAGATCGGCGACAGCTTCGGCGGGCGCGACCACACGACGGTGCTGCACGCAGTGCGCAAGATCGGCGGCGAGCGGACGAAGAACACCGAGCTGAACCAGCAACTGCATGTGCTCGAACAGACGCTCAAAGGCTGACGTTGACAGCCCCTCGCTCGCTCCGCTCACCCTCCCCCGAGGAGAAGCCTCAGGCCCACGCTTGGGAGCGGCCCTGCGCTGGCCTGAGGTCTGTGAAAGCCTGTGGAGCGTTTGCTGGCAAGTGCAAGGTCATCCACAGGCCAGGGTGCGCAGCCAGAGTTGTTGTCTGCGACTCCCGCTTCCCCACGCAGGGTCGCGCACAGGGCTTGTCATCAGCCAAGCCCTTGAAAACTCAGGCGAAAATGCGGTTCTCCACAGAAGGCGTTGCCCTCTACTACTAACACCAGTCTTAAAAAGAAGACTTGAAGGAAGAGAACAACATGATCGTGTTCAAGGCTGCACAGGAACAAGTGCTCGGCGCTTTGCAATCTGTCGCCGGCATCGTAGAGCGCCGGCACACGCTGCCGATCCTGGCCAATGTGCTGATGCGCAAGACCGCCGGTCGCATCGAGTTCACGACGAGTGATCTGGAAATCCAGGTTCGCACCGCGGCCGAGCTCGGTGGTGATGCCGGCAACTTCAGCACGACCGTCGGCGCGCGCAAGCTGATCGACATCCTGCGTACCTTGCCGCCCGATCAGGTCGTGACGCTGAGTGCGAACCAGAACAAGCTGACGTTGCAAGGAGGCAAGAGCCGTTTCACGCTGCAGACGCTAACGGCCGACGACTTCCCGCTCGTCAACGAAGCGGTCGATTTCGGACCCGGGTTTGCCGTGCCGCAGAAGACGCTGAAAAGCCTGATCAACCAGGTGCACTTTGCGATGGCGGTGCACGATATCCGCTATTACCTCAACGGCATCCTTTTTGTCGCCGAAGGCAAGGTGCTGACGCTGGTGGCCACCGACGGCCATCGCCTCGCCCTCGCACAGGCCACGCTCGACGTGGACATTCCGAAGCAGGATGTGATCCTGCCGCGCAAGACAGTGCTGGAGTTGCAGCGCCTGTTGAAGGACGAAGACACGCCGATCGAGATGCGCTTTGCCGGCAACCAGGCCAAGTTCGCTTTCTCCGGCATGGAGTTCGTCACCAAACTGGTCGAAGGCAAGTTCCCCGACTACAACCGCGTGATCCCGAAGACGCTGAAGAACTCGGTGACTCTTGGCCGCGCGCCGCTGCTGTCGAGCCTGCAACGCGCGGCGATTCTGACCAGCGAGAAATTCAAGGCCGTGCGCGTCAATATCGAGCCCGGCGCCTTGCGCCTGACCGCGAGCAATGCCGAGCAGGAAGAGGCCAAGGAAGAGCTCGAAGTCGACTACAACGGCGATGCGATCGAGATCGGCTTCAACGTCACCTACCTGATCGATGCGCTGGCCAACAGCAATGCCGAGATGGTCAAGCTGGAATTGCAGGACGGCAGTTCGAGCGCGCTGTTTTCGCTGCCAGACCAGCCCGGCTTCAAGTACGTCGTCATGCCGATGAGGATTTGAGCGACCCCGTTTTCAAACGAGCTGCGAGCGGGCCTCTGTGCCCGCTTCGGCTTTTCTTGACTGATGCATTGAAACGATGACCGACGTTCCTACCCCCAAGCCCAGCGACCCGAACGCCCCGCAAGACGGCTATGGCGCCGACTCGATCCAAATCCTCGAGGGCCTGGAGGCGGTGCGCAAGCGCCCGGGCATGTACATCGGCGACACCTCGGATGGCACCGGCCTGCACCACCTCGTCTTCGAAGTGGTGGACAACTCGATCGATGAATCTCTCGCTGGCCATTGCGACGACATCATCGTCACCATCCACAGCGACAACAGCATCAGCGTCATCGACAACGGCCGCGGCATCCCGACCGGCGTCAAGATGGACGACAAGCACGAGCCCAAACGTAGCGCCGCCGAGATTGCGCTGACCGAACTGCACGCCGGAGGCAAGTTCAACCAGAACAGCTACAAGGTCTCGGGCGGCCTGCACGGCGTGGGCGTTTCATGCGTCAACGCGCTGTCCAAGCAGTTGCGCCTGACCGTGCGCCGCGACCACAAGGTGCACCTGCTCGAATTCAAGAAGGGCATCCCGCAGGACCGTTTGCTGGAGATGCGCGACGGGTTCGAGATCAGCCCGATGAAGGTCATCGGCGATACCGACAAGCGCGGTACCGAGGTCCACTTTCTGCCCGACGACGAGATCTTCCAGAACATCGACTTCCACTACGACGTGCTGGCCAAGCGCCTGCGCGAACTTTCGTTCCTGAACAACGGCGTCAAGATTCGCTTGGTCGACGAGCGCAATGCGAAGGAAGACAACTTCGCTTACGTAGGCGGCGTCAAAGGTTTTGTCGAGTTCATCAACCAGGGCAAGAAGGTCCTGCACCCGAACATCTTTCACGCCATCGGCGAGAAGATGAGCGAGCAGAACACGCCGGTCGGCGTCGAAGTGTCGATGCAGTGGAACGACAGCTACAGCGAGAACGTGCTCTGCTTCACCAACAACATCCCGCAACGCGACGGTGGCACGCACCTGACGGGGCTGCGCGCGGCGATGACACGCGTCATCAACAAGTACATCGAAGAGCACGAGTTCGCGAAGAAGGCCAAGGTCGAGGTCACCGGTGACGACATGCGCGAAGGCTTGGCCTGCGTCATCAGCGTCAAGGTGCCCGAGCCGAAGTTCAGCTCGCAAACGAAAGACAAGCTGGTGTCCTCCGAAGTGCGCGGCCCGGTCGAAGAGATCGTCGCTGCCAAGCTCGCCGAGTGGCTGCAAGAGAACCCGAACGACGCCAAGATCGTCTGCGGAAAAATTGTCGATGCCGCGCGCGCCCGCGAGGCCGCGCGCAAGGCGCGTGAAGCGACGCGCAAGACGGTGCTCGGAAGCATGGGCCTGCCCGGCAAACTGGCCGACTGCCAGGAAAAAGACCCGGCGCTGTGCGAGATCTACATCGTCGAGGGCGACTCGGCTGGAGGCAGCGCCAAGCAAGGCCGCGACCGCAAGTTCCAGGCGATCCTGCCGCTGCGCGGCAAGATCCTCAACGTCGAAAAAGCGCGCTACGAAAAGCTGCTGACGTCCAACGAAATCGTCACGCTGATCACGGCCCTGGGCACCAGCATCGGCAAGGACGATTTCAACCCGGACAAGCTGCGCTACCACCGCATCATCGTCATGACCGACGCCGACGTGGACGGCGCGCACATCCGCACGCTGCTGCTGACCTTCTTCTACCGCCAGATGCTGGAGCTGGTCGAGCGCGGCCACATCTACATCGCGCAGCCGCCGCTGTACAAGGTCAAGCACGGCAAGCACGAGCAGTACCTGAAGGACGGAAACGAACTCGACGCCTACCTGATGAAGGTCGCGCTCGACGGTGCGCAGGTGCTGCCCGGCGACGGCAAGCCCGCGATCACCGGCAGTGCGTTGGAAGAGTTGGCGCGGCAGTACGTCGTGGCGCAGAACGTCATCGAACGCCTCTCGGCGTGGATGGACGTCGAGGGCCTGAAGGCGATGGCCGACGGCCTCGTGCTCGACCTCGACAACGCGGCTTCAGCGGAGGCGAGTGCCGCCGCGATGCAGGCCGCACTGCACGACGCCGAAGTGGCAGCCGAGTACGACGCGCGCACCGACAAGCATCTGCTGCGCATCAGCCGCCGCCACCATGGCAACGTCAAGTCGAGTGCGGTCACGGCCGACTTCGTGCATGGCGCCGATTACGCCGCGCTGTCGTTGGCCGGCCTGACCTTCAAGGGCCTGCTCGGCGCCGACGCCATCGTGCGCCGCGGCGAAGGCGAGCGCGCGAAAGAAACGCCGACCAGCGACTTCCGCGCCGCGATGGCCTGGCTGATGACGCAGGCCGAAGGGGCCGTCAGCCGCCAGCGCTACAAGGGCCTCGGCGAAATGAACCCCATCCAGTTGTGGGAAACGACGATGGACCCGAACGTGCGCCGCCTGCTCAAGGTGCAGATCGACGACGCCATCGAAGCCGACCGCGTGTTCACGATGCTGATGGGCGACGAGGTCGAGCCGCGGCGCGAGTTCATCGAGAGCAATGCGTTGCGGGCGGCGAATATAGACGCGTGAGGACGTTGGACCTATAACGTCGCGACGGTTGACTTCGGCAGGCTGGCGGCGACATCGCGAAACGCAAGCAGCGCAGCCTCCAGGTGCTCGATGATCTCCTGTTGAAGAATGTCCGGCGGCGGCAGGTCGGCCAGGTTATCCAAGTCCTCATCCTTCAGCCAGAAGATGTCCAGGCTGGCCTTGTCTCGCGCGACGAGGTCGGCGTAGCTGAAGTAGCGGAAGCGAGCTGACTCCTTGCGCTCGTGGCGGCTGGCAGGGGTGTAGCAAGCGATGAAATCGCGCAAGTCATCCAGCTTGAGTGGCCGCGTTTTCAGCGTGAAGTGTTTGTTGGTGCGTAGGTCGTAAATCCACAGGCCCTTTGTATGGACTCGTCCATCCTTGGGCTTGGCGTCGAAGAACACCACATTGGCCTTCACACCATTGGCGTAGAAGATGCCGGTGGGCAGCCGCAGCAAGGTATGCACGTCGCAGGTCTCGAGCAGCTTGCGGCGAATGCGCTCGCCGGCGCCGCTTTCGAACAGCACGTTGTCCGGCAACACCACGGCGGCCCTCCCGCTGTCCTTGAGGATGGTCACGATGTGCTGCAAGAAGTTGAGCTGCTTGTTGGATGTGGTCTCCCAGAAGTCTTGCCGCTGGTAGGTCAGCGCATCCTTGTCTTCGTCGCCGTCTTCGTTCGTGATCGTCATGCTGCTCTTCTTGCCGAAGGGTGGATTGGCCAGCACGTAGTCGTACCGCACACCCTTGTCGCCGATCAGGGCGTCGGCCCGCTCGATGGCCGGTTCACCATCCAGCTCGCCGATGTTGTGCAAGAAGAGATTCATCAAACACATGCGGCGCGTGTTGGCCACGATCTCGTTGCCGTGAAAGGTCTTGTCGCGCAAGAACTCCTTCTTGCGTTTGTCGAGCGCCGGCGATTTGTGGCCCAACCATGAAGCGCTTTCCTTCACCCACTTTCCGGTGCCGCTGATCCATTCGTAGGCGGCTAAGAAGAAGCCGCCGGTGCCGCAAGCAGGATCGGCCATCGTTTTCAGAGGCTCGGGCCGCATACAAGCCACCATGGCCTGGATCAAAGGGCGCGGGGTGAAGTACTGACCAGCACCGCTCTTCGTGTCTTCGGCGTTCTTCTGCAGCAGGCCTTCGTACAAGTCGCCTTTGGTATCGGCGTCCAGGCTGATCCAACTCTCGGCATCGATCAGTTGCACCAGGCGTGAGAGCTTGGCTGGGTCTTGAATCTTGTTCTGCGCCTTGAAGAAGATCGCGCCCAGCATGCCCTGCTGTTTGCCCAGGGCGTTCAATGCCGCGAGGTAGTGCGCCTCCAACGGCGCGCCAGTCTTGTTCTTCAAGCTGGCCCAGTCGTAGCGTTTGGGAATTTTGGTGTCGCGCTGGTAGGGCTCCTGCGCGTACTCGTGCGCGAGCTTGAGGAACAGCAGATAGGTCAGCTGTTCCAGATAGTCGCCGTAGCCAACGCCGTCATCGCGCAGGGTGTGGCAGAAGTTCCAGACCTTCTGGACCAAGGTGGATGCGTTCATGGTTTGGGTTCCGCAAGGGCCAGGCGCGCGCGGGCCAGGGCCAAGGCCTGATTGATCTTCTGTTCGAACACTTCGCGCGGCGGCAGCACCGTCAGGTACTCGGCGACATGGATGCCGGACTTGTCGAGTTCCAGCAGTTCCACTTGCTCCTGCTTCTTGCCGGTGCACAAGATGATGCCCAGCGGCGAGTCGTCGCCCGGCTCCTGGTCGTACCGGGCGAGCCAGCGCAGGTACAGCTCCATCTGGCCCTTGTATTCGGCGCGGAACTCACCGAGCTTCAGCTCCACCGCCACCAAGCGGCGCAGCTTGCGGTTGTAGAACAGCAGGTCGATGTAGAAGTCGTCGCCGTCGAGCTGGATGCGCCGTTGCCGCGCCACGAAGCTGAAGCCCACCCCCAGCTCCAGCAGAAAGGTCTCCAGCTCGCGCAGGATGGCGTCTTCCAGATCCTTCTCGAGGTAGCGGTCCTGCAGCCCCAAGAAGTCCAGCACGTAGGGGTCTTTGAGCAGCAGGGACGGTGCCACGTCTCCCTCGGCGCGCAGCGCATTCAACTCCTTGCGGATCAGCGCCTGTGGCCGTTTCGACAACGCTGTGCGCTCGTACAGCAAGGCATCCACGCGCTCGCGCAAGGTGCGTACGCTCCAGCGCTCCGCGCGGCACATCTCGGCATAGAACTCGCGGGCCAGCGGGTCCTTGAGCGGGATGAGCACCAGGAAGTGCGTCCAGCTCAAATGTCGTACCAGCGGCACGACAATCTGCTCGTCTGGGAACACGGCCGTGAACTGCACCATGCGGCGCAGATTCTTCTCGCCAAAGCTGCGGCCGAACTCCAGCGTCAATTGTCGTGACAGTGTTGCGACAATTTCGTCGCCGTAAGCGGCGCGCCGGCCGCCCAGCACCTCGGTGCGGATGCGTTCGCCGATGCGCCAGTACATCAGCGTCAGGCTGGCGTTGACCGCAGCCACGGCGGACTCGCGGGCTTCCTGGATGAGCTGTCGCAGCTCGGCGAGAAGCGAAGACATCCGCGCCCTTGGCAGCAAAGCTGTGGCGCGCGGCGAGCGTTTAGAGCTTGCCATTTATGCCTCGAGCAAGTCTTGAATCCATGGGTGATCCGAATGCCGTTGCCCGCGCAGCAGGAAATGCATGTCGCCGCTGAATAGCGCTTCGCGGTCGATGATCCGCCTGATGCGTTGCGCGACGGTTATGAAGTCGGACTGAAGGTCGGGTTTGCCTTTTGCGCGGTCAAAAAGTCGCTTGCCGTCGTCCACGTTGGCCATCAACTCAACGGCGACTCCGTGCCGACGGTTGCACGTGGGCCCGTAGTGGAGGTGATAGACCTCGATCGACACCTCGGCCCGCTTCTTCTCGATTGGATCGCTGCTCGTACTACAGGGTTGGCCGTTCTCCTGCTTGCAGCCGAGCAGCCGCCAGTCGCCCAAGTTGCAAGGATCCAAAAGCGCCGGGCGCTCTCGCGAGCAGTCGCCCTGCGCGTACACCCGTGCCGCCTCGTTCAGCAGGGGAAACCGATCTGCCTTCCCTCCCACTGTCTTGTCGTCGATGTCTTTGCGCCGGCTGTTGCAGTACCG
>JANOEG010000341.1:0-1829 GCA_031413095.1 Burkholderiales bacterium
CACGCCGGGCAGCCCGCGGAGCCGGTCGGCCAGATCGTCTTCGGCCAGGCGCGACAGGTCAGCGTGGCTCTGCGCTGTGGACGACAACGCCAACTGCATCACCGGCTGCGCGCTCGGGTCGGCGCGCGTGATCACCGGCTCACGGATCTCGGTGGGCAGCTTGTGGCGCACGCTGCCGATGGCGTTGCGCACCTCGTCTGCCGCTTCGATCAGGTTCTTCGAGACCGAGAAGAAGACCAGGAACTGCGCGCTGCCCTCCTTTGCCGTGGCCGCCATGCGATCGACGCCGGAGATCGACAGCAGCGTCTTGTCCAGCCGCGTCACGATCTCGCGCTCCACGGAGTCGGGCGAGGCGCCGGGGTAGGTGATGGTGACCACCAGGAGCGGCGGCTCGATGTCGGGGAACTGGTTGACGCGCAGCTTCGACAGCGCGAGCAGGCCCAGGCCCATCAGGCCGATGATGATCACGACCATCGCGATCGGGCGCTTGACGCTGAAGTTGGAGAGGACCATGGCGCGTCTCCTTACTTGGGCGCGGGTGCTGATGCCGCGGCCAAGGGCTTGGCCATTTCAATCTGCTGGCCATCGACCAGAGCGCTGCCCGGATTGCGCAGCAGCACATCGCCGTCGGCCAGGCCACCCTTCAATTCGTACTCGCCGCTGCGCTCGTCGCGCGCGCCGAGCTGCACCGGGACCTTGTTGATGCGGCTGTCCTTGACGCGCCAGACAAACGCGCCCTGCCCGTTGGTGCCGCTGCGCACGATCGACGCATCGGCGATGCGCGCCACGGCCGCGCCTCCGCTGGCGATACGCCCTTCTGCATAGAGCCCGGCGACGCGCGGCGCCTTGGCGCCCTCGGCAAAAGCCACCATCACTTCGACCTGGCGCGTCGTCGCGTTGGCGGTGGCGTCGATGCGCTTGACGGTGCCGACGAACTCTTCGTCGCCGAATCCATTGATGCGGAAGGCCACGCGCTGGCCGGTCTTCACCTCGTCCATGCGGTCGGCCGAGATCAAGCCTTCGAAGCGCATGCCGCGTGGGTCGATCACCTTCACCAGCTCCTTGCCGATGGCCGCCGTGTCGCCGACCGAGGCCTTGCGCTCGCTGACCACGCCGTCGAACGGCGCGCGCACTTCGGTGCGGCGCAGTTGCTGCTGCGCGCTGACGACGCGCGAGCGCGCGGCGACGAGTTCGCTCTGCGCGCTGTTGCGGCGGCCTTCGGCGTCGTCGAGCGCCTGCGCCGAGGTCATGCCTTGAGCCTGCAGCGTCTTCAGCCGCTCGACCTTGCGCTGCGCCTGATCGAAGGCCTGCGCCGCGGCGCGCGAACCGGCGTCGGCGGATTGCAATGACTCGCGGATCGAGGTGTCATCGAGCCGCATCAACAGGTCGCCGCGCTTCACCGCCTCGCCGTTCTCTTTGGCCACCACGGTCACCACGGCCGCCACTTCGGCCCGCAGGTCGGCGCGTTTTTCCGGTTGCACCGAACCGGTGATGACCGACCCGCCGGCCGCACCGGCGAGCGAGACAGTGCGCAGGTCTTCGGGGGACAACAGCAGCACCGGCGCGGAGGCTGCGCTGGCAACGGCCGACGCGCTGGCCGCCGCGGGCGCCGCACCGGCGGCGCCGGCCTTGGCGGCCTCACCGCCGGATTTGCCGCAGGCGGCCACCATCAACAAGGTGCCGCACAGCGCGGCCACGCGAAGCAAAGTCATCTCGGGATCTCCGGGAACATTGGAAGCGCCGTGGGTGAGCGCATTTGTGTGACGACAGCTTAACTGCCGTGCCGGCCCAGCCGCGCCGCGCTGCGACGAACCGACGCCGGTGCCGCG
>JANOEG010000342.1:0-4731 GCA_031413095.1 Burkholderiales bacterium
CGGCTTGCACGGACGCACCGACGCGCAAGCGGTGGCCGATGCCGGAAACGATGACCGCGTTCTGCCCGAACGCCAGTGCGCCGCCGACACGGGCGTTGGCGCGATAGGCGCTCATCGTGTCGGTGACGGCGTGGCCCTGCATCGCCGTGGCAGGATCGATGTCGGGAATCGTGCAGCGGCTGCAGGGCTTGACGAGCTTCAGCACGACTGGGCCGTCGGCGGACTCCAGGGTCAGCGTGTCGACGAAGTCTTCGCCGTGTGCATCGACCAGGCCATCGATGACGATGTTCGGCCGGAAGCGCTGCATCGTCACGGCATCGTGGCTCGCCGCGGCCAGACGCCGGTTCAGCTCGGCCAACGACGCAGTCGAGAGGACGAGCAGCGGGAAGCCATCCGCGAATGCAGTGCGGGCTTCGATCTTGCCGGTCCACTGGGCGCTGGCCAGACGTTGCACGTCCGGATTGAACCGTGCCAATCGCACCGGTTGGCCTAAAAAATCGCTGAACCACTGGGCCGCCAGATCGCCCATATCGAAAGCATCGATGGTGTCGTCCCAGACACGCACGCGGCAGTCGCCTTCGACCGCGTCGAGTTGCAAATGCAGCGCCAGCATGCCAGGCGCGCGCAGCACGAGATCACTGGCGCGCAGCTTCGGTTGGATCAGCGCCATGCGCGGCCACTCGCGCTGGGTCACCAGGTCGCCAGCGCCATCGACGACCATCCACTCACGGTCGTACTCGAAGCCGGTCTCGATCAGTGGCGCTTCATCGACGGCGATGCCACCGCAGGATTTGATCGGGTGGATGAAGAGCTGGCTGATGCACAAGTTGTTTTCACTCATGCCCTCATTATTTGCGAAGCGCCCGCCATCTGCTACCGGCCGAGAAGGCCACGCAGCTTCTGCTTGATCTTGTCCTCTGGCTTCTGCGCAGCTTCCGGCGTCGGGGCTGACGAGGCAGCCGGTTCGGCCGGCTTGCCGAGCAGCCCGAGCTTCTCGGCGATCTTGTCCTTGAGCTTGTTTTCTACCGCCGCTGCGGCAACGCCCGACCACTGCACCTTCCAGTCGATCGCATCGAAAGGCCCACTCAGTAGCACCGGCACCGTGACGCCGCGCAACGCGGCCAGATCGACGCCGTCCTGTCCGGTTGCCGTGGACGCCACCGTGGCCCGCGCTGTGTAGTCGATGCGGCCTTGGCCGATGTCGAAACGGCCCCCGCCGCCGACGCGCATGAACGGGCTTTTCAAGTCGAGATCGTCGCTGCGGGCAACGCCGCCTTCGATGCGTGCGCTCGCAGTGAGTTCGGAGAAATCGGTTCTCTCGGCCGCACTGGCCTTGGTGATCGCGTCTTGCTTCATCGACAGCGCCGCCTTGGCCTGGCGCAGCGTGCGCGCCAGATTCACGCCCTTGACGGCCCCGTCGCGCAACTGCAGCGCAGCCGCGCCCGCAAGGTTCGAGCGCAGTGCACCGAGATTTGCGCCACTGGTGCTGAGGTCGGCACTAACCCGGCCCGTGCCTTCGAGCAAATCCTTGTCGGCCACGTCCTTGAGCAGCGCGTTGGCGTCGACGCCGTTGGCGACGAGCTTGACACTGATGCGTTTGGACTTGGCTTCGGCGACACCACTGGCGTCGATGCTGCCGCCCCAGGCATTGCCCGACAAGCGGGTCACGCGCAGCGTGCCGTTGTCGAGCGTCGCGTCGAATTTGGCATCGGCCACTTGGTATTGGCGGAACACAAGCCGCCCGGCGCTGACATTGAAGCGGCCGTTGACGGCTGTCAGTCCGTCGAGCGCCACCGGCGTGTCGGCTGGTGCGCCCACGCTCGCTGCCGAGGCCGCAGCGCCCGCGCTTGGCGCCAGCACCTGGTTCAGGTCGAGCCGGTCGAAGCGCGCGTTGGCTTGCACTGCGGGCACGGCGGCGTTGAAAGTGGCACTGCCTGTGGAGTCGAACTTGTTGTTGTTGAGCGCGCCTTGAAGTGCCCACTGCGCGCCGCGCGCATCGGTGCCGGCGTTGCCGCTGAGCGTCAGCGCCAGCGGCTGCAGCCCCGGCTCGGTGATGTTGGCGCGCAGCTCCAGTTTTTCCATAGTGGCCGCATTGCGGCCCGGGCGCAGCAGCAGGTTGGATTTCAGTTGGCCGTCGATCTTGCGCGGGCCGCTGCTGCCGTCGAGCTTGACTGCAAAGGCAGGCAGGCGCAGCGCGTCGAAGTTGCCGCTCGGCGCGCCCGACTCGAAGCGCCCGGCCAACATGGTCTTGCCATCGAGGTTGAAGCGGCCGTTGAAACCGCTGCCCTTCATCTGCTCACCGGCAATCGCCAGTTGCGGCCACTCCAGCGAAGCGCCGAACCCGTTCGTGCCCTGTGTGCCGGACAAGGCCAGCTTCAACGCCTCGAGCTCGAGCTTCTGCGTGCTCGGGCTGTAGACCAGGCGCTGGGCAATCAGCGTCGACGGGCCAAGCGTGATGCCAGCGCTCTTGGCATCGGTCAGGTTGACGTCGATCGGCCCGGCGGTCAGCGTGCTGCCGTCCCAGGCCAGGTTGCCAGCCAGCGTGGCATGCAGTGACTTGACGGCTTCGGAGTCGCCGCCGACCTTTACCGTGGCGCCGCGCAGCGTGGCGCTGCCTTTGTCGGCGTCGAAGATCAGCGCGGTCTTGCCGTCGAAGGTCAGCCGCATCACCTGCGGGCGTTCCAGCGTCACTGTGGTTCTGAATTGCAGCGGTGTTTCCTGGCCGCTGACCAGACGTCCGCTGCTGAAGCTGTCCATCGTCACGTTGCCAGTGATCTGCGCTTGCTCGTCACGCAGCGCCAGACGCGAGTCTTCGAGGCGCACCGAACCGACTTCGAATTTCACGAAGGTCTTGGTGGGCGCTTTGGTCCGGGTTGCAGCTTCATCACCCTTCGCGCCGAGCAGGTCGTCGATATTGCGCAGCCCTTGCGCATCGCGCGTGATCAGCGCGCGCACACCGCGTGCGCTGACGCTGTCGACAACGAGCTGCTGGCGCAGCAGCGGCAACCATTGCAGCGACAGCGCTGCTTCGTCGATCGACGCGAACTCGTCGGCGCGTCCGCGCTCGGACAGGCGCAGCTTCGACACCTTGACCGCCAGCCGCGGAAACACCGACAGATCCACCGGCCCGTCGATGTCCAGCGTACGCTGGCGCTCGGTTTTCATCCAGTCGATGGCGATTGATTTGTATTGCGTGGCGTCGAAGGTGGCGACGAAGTACACCGCCGCCACCGTCGCCAGCAGCAGCAAGGCTCCCAGCGTGAGCAAGGCCCGCTTGATCCAGAGGTTCATGGCTGCATTGGAGCGTGAAAGGCCGTACAGGTTGCAACACAGGGCTCTCTAAAATGCAAGTCTATGCAAGGCAATGACAAAGTTTTTGACGTTTGTGTGCGTGGCGCCGGCATCGTCGGCCGCACGCTGGCGTTGGCCCTGTCCCGCCAGGGACTTGTCGTGGCCCTGCAGGCCCCGCCACTCAACGCGGCGCGCGAGGATGTGAGGGCCTACGCGCTCAATGCCGGGTCGGTGGCCTTGCTCGATTCGCTCAAGGTCTGGGACGCACTGCCGGCCGATGCGCGGACAGCAGTGTTCGACATGCGCGTCGAGGGTGATGCGGCAGCCGCCGTGTTGCGTTTCTCGGCATGGCAGCAGCAGGTTCGCGAGCTGGCCTGGATCGTCGATGCTGCCGCACTCGAAGCCGAATTGGCGTCAGCCCTTCGCTATGCACCCCATGTCACTGCAACCACCGAGGCCGTGCCGGCGCGGCTGCTGGTGCTGGCTGAAGGCCGTGCGTCGGCAACCCGTGAGCAACTTGGCGTGGCTTTCGAGACGCACGACTATGGCCAGACCGCCATCGCCGCGCGCTTGCAAACCGACACCGCGCACGGTGGGTTAGCGCGGCAATGGTTTCATGCGCCCGATGTGCTCGCGCTGCTGCCGACCGATCGGCCGCAAACGGGCCACGGGCTGGCGCTGGTGTGGTCATTGCCGGTCGAGCGTGCGCAAAGCTTGCTTGCTATGACCAGCGCAGAGTTCGAGGCCGAGTTGATGAAAGCCACCCAAGGTGCGGCCGGCACGCTGACGCTGGCCAGCGCCCGTGCGTCATGGCCGCTCGCACTGGCGCATGCAGAGCGCGTGCACGGCCCGGGCTGGGTGCTCGTCGGTGACGCCGCGCACGTGGTGCATCCGCTGGCCGGGCAGGGCTTGAACCTGGGCTTGGGCGATGTGGCGGCGCTGGTGCGAGTGCTGACCGAGCGTGAGCCGTGGCGCGATCTGGCCGACCCCAGATTGCTCGAACGCTACGCGCGCGAACGCGCGCTGCCGGTGCAGGCCATGGCGGCACTGACCGATGGCTTGTTGCGACTTTTTGCACACCCCGCACCGTGGGCGCGGGAACTTCGCAACCGTGGATTGGGTCTGGTCGAGGCGGCTGCGCCATTGAAGCGTTGGCTTGCATCGCGCGCGCTGGGACAATAGCGGCGTTCATCGAGGATCCCCGTCATGCTCACGATTCGATCCCTTCTGCTGCCGCTGCTCTTTGCCGCAGCACTGCCGGCGCTGGCTGATGAAGCCGTGATTCGCAAGAACCTCGCGCAGCGTCTTCCCGAATTTCCGAGGATCGACGAGGTCAGCAGGACGCCGGTGCCCGGCTTGTGGGAAGTGCGTGTCGGCAGCGAGGTGCTCTACAGCGACGCCGATGGCAGCCACATCTTCGAAGGCGAGCTGATCGACACC
>JANOEG010000343.1:0-3225 GCA_031413095.1 Burkholderiales bacterium
CGCATCGAGGAAGCGCTCGATCGTGGCCTGGCCGGCCGCAGAACTCACTCCAGCGTCAGCTTCTGCTGCGCAACGACCTTCTTGTAGACCTCGTACTCGGCGGCGATCTGCGCCGCGAACTGCTCCGGCGTGTTGAGGACCATCAGCGAGCCGGTGTCTTCGATGCGCTTCTTCACGTCAGGCAGCTCGGCGGTCTTCTTCACCGCGGCGGCGATCTTGTCGATCACGTCCTTGGGCAGGCCCTTGGGACCGAGCACGCCGTAGTAGGCCATGCGGTTCACCGGCTCCAGACCGACTTCCTTGAACGTCGGCACGTTCGGCAGCACGGCCAGGCGCTGCGGCGCGGCGACGACGATCGGGATCAGGCGGCCGTCCTTGATGAAGGGCAGTGCCGAGGGCATGTTGTCGAAGATGATCGTGACCTGGCCGGCCACCGTGTCGTTCAGCGCCGGGCCGGCGCCGCGGTACGGGATGTGCGTGATGAAGGTGTTCGACAGGCTCTTGAACAGCTCCATCTGCAAGTGGCCGATGCCGCCCGTGCCCGAACTGGCAAAGCTGTACTTGCCTGGGTTCTTCTTGATGACGTCGAGGAAGGTCTTGTAGTCCTTGGCCGGGAAGCTCGGGTGCACGGCGATCACGTTTGGCGTGGCCGCGATGTTGATGATCGGCGTGAAGTCCTTCGTCGGGTCGTAGCCGATCTTGGTGTTGATGGCCGGGTTGGCGGCCGTCGTGCTGACGGTGGCCATGCCCAGCACGTAGCCGTCGGCCGGCGCCTTGATGACTTCGAGCGCGCCGATCGAGCCTCCACCACCAGCCTTGTTCTCGACGATCAGGTTCTGGCCGAGCGCTGCCGAGGCTTTCTCGGCGACGACGCGGGCCACGATGTCGGTCGTGCCGCCGGGCGCAAACGGCACCACCAGGCGCACCGGCTTGGCCGGATAGGTTTGCGCCGTGGCCACCGGGGAGACGACCACTGCGACCATCGCGGCAGCAACCAGGGTTCTACGAATCATGAATCAGACTCCTCACTTTAAAAAAACACTAACCCACAGGCCCGCCAAGCAAGCCGATCTTCATCTCGGCATCGGCCGGTCTCACGCCGATGAAGCAGCGCAGCAGCGCAGCATAAAAATCGTCGCCCGCCACCGCCGCGCCGCGCACCGCGCCGTTGCGTGACAGCACCATGCCTTTGCCGGGAATGAAGTCGAGGTCGATCACGTCCTGCTTCCTCAACTTGCCCAGGCTGCGCACGGTGGTGTTGAACTGCGTCACGCGCTCGGCGAGCTTGGCCGCATCGGCCGCCAACGTGTTGCGCGTCAAACCCTTGGCGAACGCCTTGACGAACTCTTCGGACGAGACCTCTTGCACCAGGCGCATCTGCAAACGCTTGGGGCCAGTCAGTGCCAGCACCTGCGCCTCGCTGCCCGCCTTCTTCGGCAGATACAGCGCCGCCGCATAGCCTCTGCCCCACGCCACTGCGCGCCAGCCCACACCGTTGAGTTGCAGCGCTGTGTCGGCCAGTTTGATGTCGCCGACGAAGGTCAAGCCTTCGGTGGTGATCGCGCGCGTGGCCCAAGAGGCTGGCGCGGCAAAGACCAAGGGGCACAACAGCAGGGTTCGGCGTGGCAGGTTCATAGCGGGTGTCAACGTGCGGCCGGCTCGATCGGCTGACTGCGCGCATTGTGACTGGTGCGGGGGCATCGGGGACACTGCGGCCATGGCCACCGCTGCGCTGTTGCTGCCGGACTTTCTGCTGATCGCGCTCGGCTACGCGCTGGTGCGCTGGAGCGCGCTCGGCCGGCCGCTGTGGGACGGCGCCGAGCGGCTGGTGTACTACCTGCTCTTTCCCTGCCTGCTGTTCGTGGCCATCGTGCGCCAGCCGATCTCGCTCGGTAGCCTCGCCAGCCTGGGCACGGCGGGGCTGGGCATCACGCTGCTCGGCATTGCGCTGGCCTATGCGCTGGTGCGCGCACCCGGCGTCGACGCGAGCGCGCACGCGGCCGGCGCGCAAGTGGCGTTTCGCTTCAACTCCTACATTGCGCTGGCGCTGGCCGAACGCCTGGGCGGCGCGGCCGGCGTGGCGGCCATAGCCGTCGTCATCGCCGTCGTCGTGCCGCTGTGCAACGTCGCCGCCGTCTGGCCGCTGGCACGCGCCGGTGGCCAGCACTACGGCCGCGAGCTGCTGCGCAACCCGTTGATCGTGGCCACGGTCGGCGGCCTCGTCGCCAACCTCGGTGGCCTGGTCCTGCCCGACGTGGCGGCGACGACGTTGCAACGCCTGGGCGCCGCGGCGCTGCCGCTGGGCCTGATGGCCGTGGGCGCGGGCCTGCGCATAGGCGCCTTGCGCGACGCGCCGGGCCTGGCCGCCGCGCTGCTCGCGATCCGTCACCTCGTGCTGCCGGTGGCCGCCCTGCTGCTGGTGCGGCAGTTGCCGCTGGGTCCCGTGCAGCAACAGATCATCGTCATGTTCGCAGCGCTGCCGACCGCCGCCAGCGCCTACGTGCTGGCCTCGCGCATGGGTGGTCGCGGCGAGTTCGCGGCAGGCCTGGTCACGGTATCGACGCTGCTTGGCATGGCAAGCGTGCCGATCGCGCTGGCGCTGCACAACGCTATGCGTTGAGCGCCCAGTCGATGTGCTCTTGCACGAGCGCGTCGGCGCTTTCGCGTGCGGCACTCAATGCGGCGCGCACCGCGTCATCACCCGTGGCCTGCAGCGCATTGCCCAGCGCCACCGCGAGGTTGCGCCGCCAGCGCTGCCAGCCGATGCGCCGGATCGCGCTGCCTTCGGTGCGCTGCAAAAATTCGGCTTCGCTCCAAGACCACAGTTCAATCAGCGACGCCTGGTCCAATCCCTGCCGCGGATCGAAGTCGGGCAACGCGCTGCGCTGCGCGTACTTGTTCCACGGACAGACGAGCTGGCAGTCGTCGCAACCGTAGATTCGGTTGCCGATCAGCGGCCGCAGCTCGACAGGAATCGCACCCTCGTGCTCGATCGTCAGGTACGAGATGCAGCGCCGCGCATCGAGCCGGTACGGCGCGGTGATGGCGCGCGTGGGGCAGGCATCGATGCAGGCGCTGCACGTTCCGCAGTGCGCATCGGCCGGCGCGGTCGGCGGCAGCGCCAGATCGACAAAGATCTCGCCCAGGAAAAACATCGAGCCGGCATCGCGCGACAAGGCCAGCGTATGTTTGCCGCGCCAGCCGAGGCCGCTCCTGGCGGCCAGC
>JANOEG010000344.1:0-1767 GCA_031413095.1 Burkholderiales bacterium
GGTCGGTGCGGCGCGCGTTGCCTTCGACGGCCGTGCCGGTGCGTTGCTCGGCGCGCGGCGCCTCGAAGGCGCGTTGAAGTTCGGCGGCCCGTCGCTCGACCGCGTCGGCAAGCCGCTCGGTGTGACGCTGCCGCAAACACCGCCGTTCGAGCTCGAAGGGCGGATCGCGCACGACGCCGGCTTGTGGCGATTGACGGCACGCCGCGCCACCATCGGCAAGAGCCGGCTGGCGGGCGAGTTCGAATTCGACACCCGGCGCGCTATGCCGAAACTGACAGGCCGCCTGACAGGTTCGCGGCTGGCCTTCGCCGATCTCGGCCCAGCGATCGGCGCGAACAGCGGCGCCGCGAAGCAGTCTGCGCAGCGAACGGGCCGCGTGCTGCCGCAACGCAATTTCGATCTGCCATCGCTGCGCGCGATGGATGCCGACGTGCAGGTGAATATCGACGAGCTCGACTTCGGCACCGATGCGATGGCGCCGTTGCGCGGCGTGTCCACGCACCTCGTGCTCGCCGGCGGCCGGCTCGAGCTGCAGCAGATCAAGGCGCTGGTGGCCGGCGGCAACGTCAGCGGCACGAGTTCGTACGACAGCCGAAGCGCGCCCGCGAACTGGACCGCTCGCCTGCGCCTGGCCGGCGTGGACATCGCCGGCTGGCTGCGCGGAACGCAGACCGCGCAGGCGGCAAATGCCCCGCCAGCCGGCGCGACGCAGACCACCAAGCTCAAGCAGCAACGCCAAGAGGCGCGGCAGGGCGGCCAACAGGTTGTGCGCAACTACGTCACCGGCGCGCTCGAAGCAGACGTGGACGTTCGCGGCAGTGGCAACTCGACGAGCGACATCCTGGGCACATTGAACGGCAACATCGACCTGACGCTGCGCGACGGCACGCTGTCGCACCTGGCCACCGAGGCCGCGGGGCTGGACCTGGCGCAGGCGCTGGGAGTGATCGTGCGCGGCGACCAGCCGCTGCCGCTGCGCTGCGCGCGGCTGCAGGCCAGTGCGCGCAACGGCATCCTGCGCACCGAGCGTGGCGTGATCGACAACGCCGACACGACGGTGCGCTTGGCCGGCGAGCTCAACCTGAAGGACGAGTCGCTGGCCCTCGTCGCCACCGCGCGGCCGAAAGACTTTTCGCCGCTGTCGCTGCGCACACCGATCACGGTCCGCGGCACGCTGGCGCAGCCGGTGATCGGCATCGACGGCGGCAAGCTGGCCGGCAAGTTGGGCGCTGTGGCCGCATTGGGCGCAGCGCTGGGGCCGTTCGCAGCGCTGATTCCGCTGCTCGACTTCGGCGCCAAGAACGACGCTGATGCCTGTGCGGCGCCATCGCCCATCAAGCCTGCCGAGACAACGGGCGTGGCCGCTTCCGCGCCGCGCTGACCCGCCGCGCCGTAGGCGGCGTCCTACAAAGCCGCCCGCTGCAGGCCGATAGGCGGAGCGCCGCGTGCGGCCGATGCTCGAGCAGACAGCAATTTGAGGAGGACGCATGTCCCAACGCACCATCCGCAGCTGCGGCCGAGGACGGCTTTCCTGAGCGCAGCCCTACCAGCACCGTCACCCGCAGCGGGCCTGGGCTGGCTTGCACGAGTCGGCGCGCGCACAAAGGTACGCCTGACGTCGCTCCGCGTGACGCTGGCCTTCGTCGGCGACGTTCTGCTGGCCTTGGCCGAGGCGCGCACCTGGCGCACGATGCGCTGGCGCGACATCGCCTGGCAGCTCGAGCAGACCGGGCCGCGCAGCCTGCCCATCACCGCCATCGTCAGCGC
>JANOEG010000345.1:0-4143 GCA_031413095.1 Burkholderiales bacterium
ACCGGCATGTCGTTTCGCGTGCCGACTTCGGACGTGTCGGTGATCGACCTGACGGTCGAGCTGTCGAAGGAGACGACCTACGAAGCGATCTGCGCGGCGATGAAGGCCGCGTCGCAGGGCGCGATGAAGGGCGTGCTCGGCTACACCGAAGAGAAAGTCGTCTCCACCGACTTCCGCGGCGAGGCGATGACCAGCGTCTTCGACGCCGAGGCCGGCATCATGCTCGACCCGACCTTCGTCAAGGTGATCGCCTGGTACGACAACGAGTGGGGCTACTCGAACAAGGTGCTGGAGATGGTGCGCGTCATCGGGCGCTGATCGGACACCGGCTCGGTCCCTTCCCAAAGGCCGCCCTGCGCGGCCTTTTTCGTGGCGGTGTGCGACAGCAAAACAGCCTTCACACCCGGCAACATGGGCTGTCCGCCGCCCTCTAGACTGTCGCCATGAGCATTTCTTCCTGCCTCGCTGGCCTGTTGCTGGCCATTTCATTGAACGCGGGGGCCGAGCGCACGCCGCCTCGGCCGACGCCTTTGGCGGCGTCGGCTGGCCCGGCGCGCGTCATCGTGCAATTCAAGGACGGCTCGTCGATGCTGCGCGCGCAGGCGCTGTCCGTGCGGGAGTCGTCGCAGAGTCACGAGCGCACCCTCGGCGCGCGGGCGTCCGCGCTCGGTGGGCGCTACGGCTTGGCGCTGCGCAGCGGCGCGGCCGTCGGCGAGCGCGAGCAGGTGATTCACGGCCCGGCCGGGATGACATCGCAGGCCCTGGCCGATCAGCTGATGCGCGATGCCGACGTGGCCTGGGCCGAGCCCGACCGCCGCGTGCGCCGCACCCTGTTGCCGAACGACACGTTGTTTAGCGCCGGCGGTGCCCAGGGCCCGGCTGTTGGCCAGTGGTACTTGCGTGCGCCGGCCGGCGAAGTGGCATCGTCGATCAATGCCGTGACAGCCTGGGACACGACGACCGGCAGTGCGAGCGTGATCGTCGCCGTGCTCGACACCGGCGTCGTCTCAACCCACCCCGATCTCGCGGGCAAGCTGGTTGGCGGCTACGACTTCGTCAGCGACGTCAAGATTTCCAACGACCCCGATGGCCGCGATGCCGATCCGAGCGATCCCGGCGATTGGGTCAGCCAGGCCGACAAGACCACCGACCCGACGACATTCGACAGCACGTGCGATGTTTCGGCGAGCTCCTGGCACGGCACGCAAGTCGCCGGCATCATCGGCGCGGCCACCGGCAACAGCACCGGCATGGCTGGCACCGGCTGGAACGTGCGCGTGATGCCGGTGCGCGTGCTCGGCAAGTGCTTCGGCTACACGAGCGACATCGTGGCAGCAATGAAGTGGTCGGCGGGCATTGCTGTGCCGGGCGTGCCGGCCAATGCGAACCCCGCCAAGGTCATCAATCTCAGCTTGGGCGCCAGTGACGCGCCCTGCAGCGCGGCCCAGCAAAGCGCGATCGCCGAGATCAACGCGCGCGGTGCCGTCGTCGTCGTCGCCGCCGGCAACAGCACCGGCCGCGCCGCGAGCGCGCCGGCCAACTGCCCGGGTGCGATCGGCGTGGCCGCGGTCCGCCATGTCGGCAGCAAGGTCGGCTTCTCCGATGTCGGGCCCGAGCTGGCGATTGCAGCGCCGGGTGGCAACTGCGTCAACGAGACCGGCGCATGCCTGTACCCGATCCTGACAACCGTGGACACCGGCACTCTGGGGCCCGTGGGTGCGAGCTACACCGACAGCGCCAACATCAGCGTGGGCACCAGCTTCGCGGCGCCGCTCGTCTCGGGGACGGCGGCATTGATGTTCTCTGCGCGCCCCGAGCTGACGCCTGCGCAAGTGAAGACGGCGTTGCAGTCGAGCGCGCGCGCGTTCCCGTCGAGCGGCGGTGGCCCGGGCGCGCCGGCCTGCCAGGCGCCGGGCAATGTCGACCAGCTCGAGTGCTACTGCACCGCCAGCACCTGCGGCGCTGGCCTGCTCGATGCCGCGGCGGCGGTGGCGGCGGCGCTCGCTGCACCGGCCCCGGTACCCGAGCCGACCCCTGTGCCCACACCGACACCCACGGCGGATAGCGGAGGCGGGGGCGGAGGCGGTATGTCGGTGGCCTGGCTGCTCGCCTTGGCCGTCGCGGTGCTGCTGCTACGGCGGCCTGACGCGGGGCGTGCGCTCGGCACGGTCAGCGCCGTCAGCCTCGTGGTGCTACTGGCCGCGGCGCCGGCGCCAACGCTCGCGGCCGAGCGGGCGCCGATGGTCAACGGCCTGATCGTGCAGTTGCGCGACGCGCCGAGCCATGCCGCGCTGGGACGAGCGCGGGCATGGGCTGCCACCGACGGCGCGCGCACGCATGAGCGCGAGCAGGCGCGTTGGCACGATCTGGTCGGCGCGATGCCGACGCTACGCATCGCCGAGCGGCGCGCGGTCGGCCAGTCGGCTCAGTTGATGCGGTTCGAGCAGCCGATGACCGCGGCGCAGGCGCAGGCGATGGCCGACCAACTGGCGCAGCGACCTGACGTCCTGTGGGTCGCGCCGAACACCCGCGAGCGACGCTTGCAGGCCGCGGGCCCCGCCAACGCGCCCACCGACCCGCTGTTCGGCGGCACCAACGGCCAATGGTGGCTGCAGCCGGTGGCTGGCACCGACGGCGTCCAACTGGCTCAGCGTCTGCGCGGCGTGCCCGGCTTTCAGACGGCCTGGGCCTCGGTGACAACAGGCAGCAGCGCCTCAGTGATCGCCGTCCTCGACAACGGCATCGTTGCCCATCCCGACCTTGCTGGCAAAGTGATCGCCGGCTACGACATGGTCAGCGACGTCGAGTTCTCGAACGACTTCGACGGCCGCGACAACGACCCGTCCGACCCCGGCGACTGGGTCAACGGCACCGACCTGGCGCGCCCGGCCTACGCCGGCTGCGTCGCCGAAACCAGCTCGTGGCACGGCACGGCTATCGCCGGCATGCTGGTGGCCACCGTCAACAACGGCCAGGGGGGTGCGTCGATGAACTGGCCTGGCCGCGTGCTGGCGGTTCGCGTGGCCGCCAAATGCGGCGCCGATGTGACCGACATCGTCGATGGCATGCGTTGGTCCGCGGGCCTGGACGTGTGCGCAAACGACGCGTGCACTGCCTTCCTGCCGCGCAATCCCAACCCTGCGCGCGTCGTCAACATCAGCTTCGGCGGCAGCGGAGCCTGCGATCCGTACCAAGGGGCCATCAACGAGTTGCGGGCTTTGGGCGTCGTCGTCGTCGCCGCTGCCGGCAACGAGTATTCGGCAACACCGACGCGGCCGGCCCGGTGCCCGGGCGTCATCGGTGTGGCTGCGCTCAACCGCGATGGCTTCAAGAGCACGTACTCCAACTTCGGTTCGTCGGTGACCGTGGCCACCGTCGGCGGCGACGATGCTGACGGCGCCTGGGGCAGCCGCGTTGCCGACAGCGGTCTGCTCAGCGTCGGCAACTTTGGCGACACCGCTCCGGGCGCGTCGGGCTACTTCAACTACTTCGGCACCAGCTTCTCGACACCGATCGTCGCCGGTGCGGT
Source organism: Burkholderiales bacterium (assembly GCA_031413095.1). GTDB lineage: Bacteria > Pseudomonadota > Gammaproteobacteria > Burkholderiales > Burkholderiaceae_C > CADEEN01. Next base: position 3,530 of record JANOEG010000345.1, read on the forward strand.
CAGCCTGATGCTGGCCGTGAACCCAGCGCTGAACGCGGCGCAGATCGAGCAAGGCTTGCGCTTTTCGGCGCGGCCGCATGTGACGTCGAGCCTGCCGGGCGTGGCCGTGTGCAGCGACGCCAACCCGGGGCGCTGCCTGTGCACCGCCAGCACCTGCGGCGCCGGCATCCTCGACGTGCCGCAGGCCCTCGCCTATGCCGCCGGCCCAAGCACTTACGTCACGCCGGCGCGGCAACCGGCCGTGATCAACAGCGATCAGCTTCGCGACGCCGCTGCGGGCGGGCCCGATCGCCCGTCCAACACCCCCACGCCGCCGAGTGGCGGAAGCGACAGCGGGGGCGGTGGCACGATGAGTGCCCTGTGGCTGCTCGCGCTTGGCGCCGCGGTGCTCGCGCTGCGGCGTCGGCCGCGCCGACGCTGACTTCAGCGCGGCGGCGTTACCGACATCACGCTGCCCAGCACGCACGCCACGGCAGCCTGGCCGCCGAGCTGCGCTGACGGCAGCGCACGCACGGTGTCGGCGGCTGCACTGCCCAGGCTGTCCATGCGCAGCCACGTGCGCTGCGCGCCGCTTGTGCGCACCAGCGCCACCCTTGCGTTGCGCAGGCCGCGCG
>JANOEG010000346.1:0-31468 GCA_031413095.1 Burkholderiales bacterium
CATCACGCGGGTAAGCCGGCTTTCGATCTCGGTCACGCCTTCAGCCGGCGTCTTCGTTCGCGCCAGCACCGCGCTCGTGGTCGTGCGGATGATGTCGCTGACCTGGCCGTAGTCCTTGCTCATCGGGCGGCTCTTGCCGGCAATGACGACGTTGCCGGCATCCTTGAACCAGGGCACAGCCTTGGTCACGTCGGCGTCGGTGTAGACGCCGGGGTAGGTGGCGAGCAGCGAGCCCTCGACGGCGAGGAACTTGCTCGACTCGGGGCTCGACAGGTGCTTGACCAGGTTGGCCGCAGCCTGCTTGTTCTTCGAGAACGCGCTCACCGCCCACTGCCAGCCGCCGACGCAGGTGGCGCTCTTGCCGCCGGCCATCGCCGGCAGCGGCATCACGCCGACCTTGCCCTTGACCTGCGAATCGGCATCGTCCTTGAAGCGGTCCCAGGCGAAGCCCCAGTTGATCGCGAACACGACTTGGCCGGCCTTGAACTCGTTGACGGTGTCGGGCGTCTTCACTTCAGCGACGTTCTTCTTGATGACGCCCTGGTCGACCATGGTCAGCCATTGCGTCAGACCCTTGGTGGCCGCCGCCTTGTCGAGCGTCATCTTGCCGGACGCGTCATTGAAGTCCTTGCCCTGGCCCCAGTACGGCAACAGGAAGGTGCAGACCGCGCCTTCGATCGGCGCGCCCTGGATCGACAGGCCTTGCAGGTTGGCATTGCCCTCGGCCTTCTGGATCTTGGTGGCTGCGGCGCTGAGCTCGTCCCAGGTGGTCGGCTCCTTGACGCCGTGCTTTTCGAGCAGGTCCTTGCGGTAGTACATGAACATCGCGTCGGCGAAGGCCGGCATCGCGGCGATCTTGCCGTCGACCACGTTCGATGTGCTGTACACCGGCAGGTAGGGCTTCAAGACGTCGGCCGGTTTGCCGACATAGGCGTCCAGCGGTTCGAGCCAGCCCGCGCCGTAGTACTGGGCCGGGTTGACGATGTCGATCAGGTAGATGTCGATCGCCGGGTCCTTGGCATTGAGCACCGTGCTCAGATACTGGCGCTGCAACTCGCTGGTGGCGCCGCCGGTTTCGATGTCGATCTTCACGCCCGGGTTCTTCGCCTGGTATTGGTCGAAGAGCTTGCGCATCAGGTCCGGGCGCTGGTTGGCGCCGCCGGAGAAGACGCGCAGCGTGGTCTGCTGCGCCAAGGCACTGGTTGCGCTGGCCATGCCGGCCAGCAGGGCCACGGCGCCCATCAAAGCGTTGAGAGAGGTACGACGGATCATGATCAAGGTCTCCTTGGGTGTGGGCAGTGCCCGGCTAGTTTTCTTGCAGGCCGTTGTCAACGACCAGCTTCTTGAAGTTCTCGAATTCCGCGCTGGCGAATTGCTTGAAGTTCGCGCTGCTGCGATAGACCAGCGGGCTGTTGGCCGCCTGTGCGCGCGCCTTGTACAGCGTGCTCGAAGTGGCGCGCTCACATGCCCGTTCGAGCTTGGCGCGCACCTCGGCCGGCAGGCCTTTGGGCGCCACCAGCCCGCCCCAGACCGTGCCGCGCACGGGCAGCCCGATCTGCTTGGCGGTGGGCACGTTTTCGAAGCCGAGGGCCGGCGTGTCGGACAGCGCGACCAGCGGGCGCAACTGGTGCTGCACGGCCACCGGAGGCGTTTCGTTGAAGGCCTCGATCTGGCCGTTCTTCAGCGGCACCACCATGTCGCCAGTGCTGCGGTAGGGCACATGAGTGCCTTCGCCGCCGCCATGGCGCAGCAACTGCAACATGCTGATGTGCAGTGCCGTGCCAATGCCCGAACTGCCGTAGTTGAACTTGCCGGGATTGGCCTTGACCCACTTCAGCAGGTCGGCCAGCGTCTTGTGCGGCGAATCAGCGCGCACCATCGTCAGCAGCGGCACGTCGTAGGTGCCGCACAGGTAATCGAAGCTCTCCGGCGTGTAGCCGGTGTTGCTGCGCCGCGCCGGTTGGATGGTCAGCGGCCCGACCGTGGTCATCGAGATCGTGTGGCCGTCGGCCTTGGCCCGGGCCACATTGCCCATGCCGATCGAACCGCCGGCGCCTGCGGTGTTGACCACCACCACCGACGTGCCGAGTTCGCGGCCGAATTCATCGGCCAGCAGCCGGGCCATGATGTCGGTGGTGCCGCCGGGGCCGAACGGCACCACCATTTGAACCGGCCGCTCCGGAAACGATTGCGCCACCGCTGACGTGACGGCGCCGGCCATGGCCATGGCGATGGCCAGCAAACCGGCGCGCATCATGGGGCGACCAGTGCGCTTCGCCGTCACAGCGCGACTCCGCTGCCGGCGTCGAACAGCCGCATGTGACGAGGGTTCAGGTGCACGGACAGTCGTGTGCCCGGCGCTTCGCGAAACGAAGCCGGGCAGCGCGCGATCATTTCCGAGGCGCCAACCTTGAGCGTGGCCAGCGTCTCGGCGCCAAGCGGTTCGAGCAGCGACACCTCGGCCGGCAATGCGATGTCGTCGCTGGCCTGCGCGGCCAGTGTCAGGTTTTCCGGGCGCACGCCGAACTTGACCTTGGCGGTGCCGTTCGCCCGCGACGCGAGTGCGGCCGGCACCACGATTTGCGTGCCGGCGCCCAGATCGGCATGCACGCCCGAGAGCGTGCAATCGACGAGGTTCATCGCCGGCGCGCCAGTGAAGCCGGCCACGAACAGCGCCGCCGGCTGGTTGTAGATCGTGTCCGGCGTGTCGTACTGCATTTTCTTGCCGGCGGAGAGCACAGCAATGCGATCCGCCATCGTCATCGCCTCGACCTGATCGTGGGTGACATAGATGATCGTCGCGCCCAGGCGCTGGTGCAGGCGCTTGATCTCGCTGCGCATCTCGCCGCGCAGTTGCGCATCGAGGTTCGACAGCGGCTCGTCGAAGAGAAAGACCTTCGGCTGGCGCACGATGGCGCGGCCGATCGCCACGCGCTGGCGCTGGCCGCCGGAGAGCGCGCCCGGGCGGCGCTCGAGCATGTGGTCGATGCGCAGCAGCTTGGCCGCGTCCATCACGCGCGTCTTGATTTCCGCCTCGTCGGTGCCACGCAGGCGCAGGCCGAAGGCCATGTTGTCGTACAGGTTCTTGTGCGGGTACAGCGCGTAGTCCTGGAACACCATGGCGATATCGCGGCTGCGCGGCGGCAGGTCGTTGACGACCTTGCCGTCGATGAGGACGTCGCCGCCGCTGATCGTCTCCAGGCCGGCGATCATGCGCAGCAGCGTGCTCTTGCCACAGCCCGACGGGCCGACAAAGACGACGAATTCGCCGTGCTGGATGTCGAGGTCGATGCCGTGAATGACGTTGGTTTTCCCGTCGTAGCTTTTGATCACGCCTTTCAAGTCAACGGCAGCCATTCAGTACGCTCCTTGGTTGGTTTGCGTGCCGCCCGACAGCGTGTGCACATGGGTCTCGCCCTCGGGCGTGGTCAGCGCCTTCACCGCGGCTTGCGCACCGCGCATCAGCAGGCCCAGGTCGCTGGCAATGGCCACGTAGTCATAGCCCATGGCGCGGTACTGCACCACGAGCTCGGGCGTGCCACCGACGGTGCCGAGCGGCATGCCGACGGCCTTGCAGCGCCGAGCAGCGTCGGCCATCACGGCCATCACGTCGGGGTGCGTCGTGTTGCCGGCGTGGCCCATCGACGCCGACAAGTCGCCCGGTCCCATGAACAAAGAATCGACTCCGGGCACGGCGGCAATCGCTTCGAGCTGCGCCACTGCGGCGGGCGTCTCGAGCTGCAGCACCGCACCCACTGTCTTGTTGGCGGTCTTCGCGTAGTCGGGCACGGTGCCGAATTTCGAGCCGCGGCTCATGCCGGCTAGGCCGCGGATGCCCTCGGGCGGATAACGCGTGGCGGCCACCGCGCGCTTGGCTTCCTCGGCGTTCTGCACGAAAGGGATCAGCAGCGTCTGCGCGCCGGCGTCGAGCACGCGCTTGATCATCACCGTGTCGTTCCACGGCACGCGCACGATCGGCACCATCTTCGTGTTGCCCGCGGCCTGCAGCAGCCCGATGACCTCCATCATGTCCAGCGGCGTGTGCTCCATGTCGATCACGCCCCACTGGAAGCCGGCGTGTCCCATCGCCTCGGTGACCAGCGGGCTGGCCGCCATGATCCAGGTACCCAGCGGCGCCTGGGAACCGGAAGACTTGAGCAGTTGGCGCAGAGGATTCATGTTGTGGTCCTTCAGTAGATGACCGGCTCGGGCGTGGCGTCGGTGCCTTGCAGAAAGTCGAAGTCGCAGCCTTCGTGGGCCTGCGTCACATGCGCGCGGTAGAGCTTGACGAAGCCTCGTGCATGCGGCTCGGGTGCCGGCCGCCACGCCAACTGGCGATGCTCGAGTTCTTCGGCGCTCACGTCCAGGTGCAGACGGCGCGCCACCACGTCAACCTCGATCCAGTCTCCGCTCTTGACCAGCGCCAGCGGCCCGCCGACCGCGCTCTCGGGGCTGACGTGCAGGATGCAGGTGCCGTAGTGCGTGCCGCTCATGCGCGCGTCGGAGATGCGCACCATGTCGCGCACGCCCTGGTCCAAAAGCTTCTTCGGGATCGGCAGGCCGCCCCACTCGGGCATGCCGGGCGCGCCGACCGGGCCGGCGTTGCGCAGCACGAGCACGCTGTTCTCGTCGCAGTCGAGGTGGATGTCGGCGCAGGCTGCGTTCATCGCGGCCGGATCGTCGAAGACGATGGCGCGCCCGCGGTGCTTGAAGAACTTCGGACTCGCTGCGCTGGCTTTCATCACCGCGCCTTCGGGCGCCAGGTTGCCGCGCAGCACCGCCAGCGCGCCGTTGGCGCTGACCGGGTTGGCGAGCGGCCGGATCACCGCGTCGTCGAGCACCTGCACGCCTTCGAGGTTCTCGCCGAGCGTCTTGCCGTTGACGTTGCGCTGGTCGAGAAACAGATGCTGCGTGATGCGCGACATCAGCGCCGGCAGGCCGCCGGCGTAGTGAAAGTCTTCCATCAGCCGGTCACCGCTCGGGAACAGATTCGCCAGCACCGGCACCTCGCGGCCGATCGCATCCAAATGGTCGAGCGTCAGATCGACGCCGGCGCGGCGCGCCATCGCGATGATGTGCACGGCGGCATTGGTCGAGCCGCCGAGCGCCATCTGCACGGCCACCGCGTTCATGAAAGCGCCGCGCGTCAGGATCTGCCGCGGCGTCAGGTCGTCCCAGACCATCTGCACGATGCGCTCGCCGCACGTCGTGGCCATGCGCACATGGCCGGCATCCATCGCCGGGATCGAGGTCGAGCCCGGCAGCGCCAATCCGAGCGCTTCGACGATCGATGTCATCGTGCTCGCCGTGCCCATCGTATTGCAGGTGCCGGGGCTGCGCGTCATGTGCGCTTCGAGTTTGATCCACTCGGCGTCGCTGACCTTGCCGGCCTGGTACTCGTCCCAGAACAGGCGCGTGTGCGTGCCGGCGCCGACCTTGCGCTCGGGTTCACCGGGCTTCAGATAGCGGTCGTTCAACATCGGCCCCGCCGAACAGAAGATCGTCGGCAGGCCCATGCTGATCGCGCCCATCACGGTGCCGGGCGTCGTCTTGTCGCAGCCGGCGAGCAGCACGACGCCGTCCACCGGGTGCGAGCGCAGCAGCTCCTCGACTTCCATCGCCAGCAGGTTGCGGTAGAGCATCGTCGTCGGCTTGACGATGACCTCGCCGAGCGACAACGCTGGCAACTCGAACGGCAAGCCGCCCGCCATCAGCACGCCGCGCTTCACCGACTCCGCCCGCTCGCGCAAGTGCGCGTGACAAGGCGACAGCTCGCTCCAGGTGTTGACGATGGCGATGCACGGCCGCTGCATCACGTCCTCGCGGCGGATGCCCTGCTGCTGCATGCGCTGGCGGTGCGCAAACGCCCGCATGCCGCCGGCTGCGAACCAGCGGCGGCTGCGTAGATCAGCGAGCGTCTTCGTCATGGGCCTTCAGTTGTCGCAAGGATCGCGTGGGTCACCGGATTGCGCGGATCGCGCTTTGCTCAGGGTTCGCGCGGATCGCGCTTTGTCGTGTTACCGCTAACATTAGCCAAGCCATGGCAACTTCACCATCCCTGAAAACCCGCGCCGCTCGGCGCAGCCACGGCCGCGCGACGCTGGCCGACGTGGGCGCCGCGGCCGGGGTGACCTCGATCACGGTCTCGCGCTACCTGCGTGAGCCGCACCGCGTGGCGGCAGACACCGCGCACAAGGTGGCGCAGGCCCTCGCGGCCACCGGCTACCTGCCGAACAAGCAGGCCGGGGTGTTGGCCAGCGGCGGCACAGGCGCGTCGCGCATGGTGGCGGCGCTGATCCCGAGCATCGCCAATTCAATCTTTGCCGAAACCGTTCAGGGCCTGGCCGACGGGCTGCAAGGCTCAGGCTGCGAGCTGCTGCTAGCCGCCACCAACTACTCAACGACACGCGAAGAAGCGCAGTTGCGCGCGCTGATGGGCTGGTTCCCGAGTGCGATCGTTGTCACCGGCCGTCGCCACAGCGTTGGCGCCCTGGCGCTGCTGCGGCAGGCGCAAGACCGCGGCGCCCCGGTGATCGAGATCTGGGATCACCAGCCCGCGGATTCGGGCTTCACGCAGATCGGCTTCGATCACGCCGAGGTCGGGCGCGCCATGGCGGCGCACCTGATCGAGCGTGGCCACCGCACGCTGGCATACCTCGACAGCGCCGTCGCCGAAGACTTCCGCGCGCACGAGCGCGGCCAGGGTTTCCTGGCCGAAGCGCGGCGACGGCGTGTTGCGGCACAGCGTGTGGTCGCGCCGCTGGCCGGCGAAGCGATCCAGGCCGGCCGCGAGTCCCTGCCTCTGCTGCTCGACACGCAAGGCAAGGCGGCGTTCAGCGCGGTCGCGTTTGCCAACGACCACCTGGCTTGCGGCGCGCTGCTGGCCGCCCAGGCGCGGCGCTTGAACGTGCCGCGCGACATGGCGCTGCTCGGCTTTGGCGATTTCGCGCTCGGCCGCCAGCTCGACCCCGCGCTGTCCACGGTGCAGGTGCCGCGGCTGGAGATTGGCACCGCGGCAGCGCAGGCGCTGCTAACCGCGCTCGACGGCAACACCCCCGCCACCAGTCAGCGCTTGCCTTGGGCGCTGCTGCCCCGCAGCTCGACCTAGCCCACCGAATCACTGAAATCGGATCGGTGCAGTCCAAGGAATTCGGGCGCGCCGGGGAGATGCGGCCACGTAGCGCGTGCTCGATGTCCTGATCTTCCTCACAACGTGGGTACTGGCGGCCTGGCTGGCGGACGCGCTGCTTTCGCCAGCACCCAGCGCAAGAGCGTGTCATGCAATCGCTGCGCGTCGAGCGGCTTGGTCAGGAAATCGTTCATGCCTGCGGCCAGCGCCTCGTCGCGTTCGGATGTCAACGCCGCGGCGGTCAGCGCGATGATCGGCAGCGCTTGCGCATCGAATCGCCGCCGCAGCACACGTGTCGCCTCATGGCCGCCTTGCACCGGCATCTGCACGTCCATCAGCACCAGGTCGAACGGCCGGCCGGCGTCGGCGCGCGCGTTGATGGCGACCACCGCCTCGGCGCCGTTGACGGCCTCGGCCACCGTCACGCCCCACTGCTGCACGATCGCCGTCGCAATCATCATGTTGACCGGGTTGTCTTCAACGATCAGCAGCTCCAGCCCGGTCAACAGGTGCTCCGTGTCAGCGGCCGGCGCAAAAGCCGACGACGGCGCTTCCTGCGCGCTCGCGGCCAACGGCAGCTCGGCCCAGAAGCGGCTGCCGCACCCCGGTTCGCTGTGGACGCCGACGCTGCCACCCATCAGCTCGGCCAGCTCGCGGCAGATCGACAAGCCCAGGCCGGTGCCACCGTAACGCCGCGTCGTCGAGACATCGCCCTGCACAAACGGCTGGAACAGCCGCGCCTGGACTTCGGCCGTGATGCCCGGGCCGCTGTCTTCGACTTCGAAACGCACCAGAGACGCATCGAGCGCTTTGACGTGCAAGCGCACGTAGCCGACCGCGGTGAACTTGAGCGCGTTGCTGATCAGGTTCGACAGGATCTGCCGCAGCCGCACCGGGTCGCCGCGCACACGCCGCGGCACGGCGCCGCTGACGTGCATCGTCAGCGTCAGCGCGTGGGCCTCGGCCAGCGCCGCGTAGCCATGCTCGACCGATTCGAGCAGTGCGTGCAGATCGAAATCGGTCTGCTCCAGGCGCAGCTTGCCGGCTTCGATCTTCGACAGATCGAGGATGTCGCTGATGACGCCGGCCAGCGCCTGCGCACTGTCGTCGATCTGCGCCAGGTACTGACCGCGCCGCGTCTCGTCGAGTCCGCTCTGCCGCGCCAGCCGCGCCAGGCCGACCAGCCCGTTCAACGGCGTGCGGATCTCGTGGCTGGTGTTGGCGAGGAAGGCGCTCTTGGCACGGTTGGCCGCTTCCGCTTCGTCGCGCGCGCGCGCCAAAGCCTGCTCGACGGCGCGCTTCTCGGTCACGTCTTCGGCGATCCAGATGGTGCCCCCCTTGGCCGGGTGCGTCGGGTCGATCGGCCGCGCCAGCAAGCGACAGAGGAAGGTGCTGCCGTCGCGGCGCTTCATCATGCGTTCGAACTCCACCGCTTCGCCGCGCGACAGCGGCGGACCGTAGAGCGCGCCCATCTCGTCATACGACGCGCGATCGAGCGCGGTCGCCTCACCGCCCTGACCGATCAGTGCGCCCGCCGGCCAGCCGAACATCTGTTCGAAGCTCGGGTTGGCGAGCTGGAAGATGCGGTCGCGTGTCATGGCGATGCCGATCGAGGCATTGGCCAGAATGGCCTCGCGCTCCAGGCGCGCGCGTTCGCTGTGCGTGATGTCGCGGCCGTTCTGCACCAGGTAGTCGCGGCCCTCCATGACGAACCGCGCTGCAGAGACGAGCAACAACACCTCTCGGCCGCCACGGCGGCGAAAGACCACGGCACGGTCGCGAGCACCGTCGCGGGCCAGCACTTCCGAAAAGAAGTGGTCATGCGCTTCTTGGCTGGCCCACAGGCCGAGTTCAGTGGCCGTGCGGCCAATGGCCTCGTCGCGCGTGTAGCCGGACAGCGCCGCAAAGGCGTCGTTGACCATCACGTGGCGCTCTGTGGAAAGGTCGATCAGCGTGATGATGTCGGGGCTCGTGGCGACGACGTGCGACAGCAACGCCTCGGAACGGGCGCGCGCACCTTCGGCACGTTGCCGCTCGGTTTCGTCGCGGTAGATCGACAGCAGCGCCACGCCGTCTTCGGCCTCGACCTTGACGCTGGTCACTTGCACGGCCAGGCGGCGGCCGGCCTTGGTGCGGATCGAAAACTGCTGTGGCGGCGCGGCTTCGCCGATCGGCACTGTCTCCAGGCGCGCCAGCCGCCGCGCCGCCAGCTCGCGCGAGCCGTCTTCGGCGTCGTAGAAGCCGAGCAGCGACTGCCCGATCAGGTCCTTTTGCTCCCAGGCGCCGAACAACGACAGCGCGGCGACGTTGGCGTCGAGCACGCGGCCGTCTCGGTGCAGTACCAGCGGCGACGGCGAGCGTGCAAACAGTTCGCGGTAGCGCAACTCGGTGGCCCGGCGCTGCGACTCGGCGGCGTCTTCGTCGGTGATGTCGCGGCCGACGCCCCAGTAGCCGAGAAAGACACCGCGCGCGTCGAAGCGCGGCCGGCCGCTGAGTGAAATGCAGCGCGTGGCGCCACCGGTCACCTGCTGCAAGACGCGCAGGTCGGTGAAAGGGCGGCGCAATTCGAGATCGGAGCGGTGCACGTCCATCGCCTCGTCGCTCAAACCAAAGTCGCCGATCTCCCACGGCGCCTTGCCGATGCGGCTGTCGAAATCCAACGTCGGCACGCCACCGGCGTGCTGCGTGATGTGCGTGTAACGAAGCTGGGCATCGGCCTCCCAATACCAATCTGCCGCCACCGACAGCAAGCCGACAAAACGCTGCTCCCGCGAGCGGGCGCGCGCCATCGCGCTGTCGATCGTGCGCCGCGTCAACAATCCGAACACCACGCCGGCGACCAGCAACGCGACCTGCGCGGTCAACGCCGGGCCCAGCCCGGCCGCGCCATGCTGCGCAGCGATCGCACCGCGCAGCACCGCAACCGCCAAGCCAGCAAGCAGCGCCGCATGGACGAGCCCCAAAGCCAAGGTCGCCGCCGGACGAATCCGCGACGCGGCGGCCCCGAGCAGCAACGGCACGAACGCCAGCCCGGGTGAAAGCAGGCCGTCCCCGCCGACGCTGGCCATCACCGCAGCCACCACACAAGTGCCCAGCACGGCGACGATCACGGTCTGGGACAGTGTGAGCAGCCGCGGGAACAAGGCCAGCACGGCATAGACGGCCGCCAACGCCGCGCAGGCGGCGCTGGCCAGACGCGCGGCGTCGGTGCCCGCGGCCGGCCAGAGCGCATGCGACAGCGACAAGCTGGTTGCCAGCACCAGGCCGACAAGGGTCAAAGTGCGCACCATGCGCTGTTCAGCCGCGACCACACGCTGCTCCAGGGTGGTCGCGGCTTGTTCCATTGGTCAGCTACACGTACGCCGCCCGGGCCGCCGCCAACTGGTCGCGCGTCGCCCGGGCCACGCCGCGTGCGGCGTTCGCAAAGTCGTCGCCGGCGCTGGCGTAGAGCACGGCGCGCGAGGAGTTGACGATGATCGGCGCGCCGGGCCGCCAGCCGGCGGCCACCGCTGCCTGGGCATCGCCGCCTTGCGCGCCAACACCGGGAATCAGCAACGGCAGCGTCGGCGCGAGCTGGCGCACACGCTCGATTTCGGCGGGCACGGTGGCACCGACGACCAAGCCGAGGCGTCCGCTGCGGTTCCACGCGCCCGCGGCCAGCGCCGCCACATGCTCATATAGCGTGCCGCCCGCAGCCAGCGGCAGCGACTGCAGATCCGAGCCGCCTGGATTGGACGTGCGGCAGAGCAGGAACAGACCGCGGCCGTCGTGCTTCAAATACGGCTCGATCGAATCGAAGCCCATGTACGGCGACAGCGTGACCGCGTCGGCCTGATAGCGCACGAAAGCTTCGCGCGCGTACTGCTCGGCGGTGGCGCCGATGTCGCCTCGCTTGGCGTCGAGGATCACCGGCACCTCGGGGGCGACACGGCGCATGTAGGCCATCAGGCGTTCCAACTGGTCTTCGGCGCGCTCGGCGGCAAAGTAGGCGATCTGCGGCTTGAAGGCGCAGACCAGGTCCTTGGTCGCGTCGACGATGCGGGCGCAGAAGTCAAAGATCTTTTGCCCGTCACCACGCCAGGCCTGCGGAAACTTGGCCGGCTCCGGGTCCAGGCCGACGCACAGCAGCGAGCCGTGGCGCTCTTGGACGGCCGTCAGGCGATCGAGAAAGTTCATGACGGGCATTCTAGGAAAGCCCGACTCTTGGCGGGGGCTCAGCCGCCGGGTTCGAAGCGCTGGGCCAGAGTAGAAGCCAGTCCGGTGTACGACCCCGGCGTCATCGCTTTCAGGCGTTCGCGCTCCGCCGCCGGCACCTCGGTGAGCGTATCGATGAAGCCCAGGATCGCTTCTCGCGTGATCGTGCGCCCGCGTGTCAGCGCTTTCAGACGCTCGTACGGGTTGGCGGCGCCGTAACGGCGCATGACCGTCTGGATCGGTTCGGCCAGGACCTCCCAGGCGGCATCGAGGTCGGCATCCAACGCCGCGGCGTTGACGTTCAGCTTGGCCAAGCCGCGCGCCAGACCGTCAATGCCGAGCAGCGTGTAGCCGAAGGCCACGCCCATGTTGCGCAGCACGGTCGAGTCGGTGAGATCACGCTGCCAGCGGCTGACCGGCAGCTTGTGCGCCATGTGCGACAGCAGCGCGTTGGCCAAGCCGAAATTGCCCTCGGCGTTTTCGAAATCGATCGGGTTGACCTTGTGCGGCATGGTCGAGCTTCCGATCTCGCCTTCTTTCGTCTTCTGCGAGAAGTAGCCCAGCGAGATGTAGCCCCAGGTGTCGCGCGACCAGTCGATCAGGATGGTGTTGGCGCGCGCCATCGCGTCGAACAGCTCGGCCATCCAGTCGTGCGGCTCGATCTGAATGGTGTACGAGTTGAAGGCCAAGCCCAGACGCTCTTCGACGACGCTGCGCGAAAACGCTTCCCAGTCGAAGGTTGGATACGCCGCAAGGTGCGCGTTGTAGTTTCCGACCGCGCCATTCATCTTCGCGAGCGGCTGCACGGCGGCGATGGCGCCCCGTGCGCGAGCCAGCCGCGCGGCGACGTTGGCCACTTCCTTGCCGACCGTCGTCGGACTCGCGGTCTGGCCGTGGGTGCGCGCCAGCATCGGCTGCTGCGCCTGCGCGTGCGCCATCTGCGTCAAGGTGGCGATCAAACCGTCCAGCGCCGGCAGCAAGACCTCGCTGCGGGCGGCGGTGAGCATCAGCGCGTGGCTGGTGTTGTTGATGTCTTCGCTGGTGCAGGCGAAGTGCACAAACTCGCCGGCGCCTCTCAGCTCGGCGCTGTTGTCGAAGCGCTGCTTCAACCAGTACTCCACCGCCTTGACGTCGTGGTTGGTGGTCTTCTCGATGTCCTTGATGGCCTGCGCATCGGCTTCGCCAAAGCGCACGACGAGGCCGCGCAACAGGCCGCGCGCCGCTTCGGACAGCGGCTGGAACTCGGCAAAGCCGGCGTCCGACAGCGCGATGAACCACTCGACCTCAACCTGCACGCGGCGGTGCATCAGGCCGAACTCCGACAGCAGCGGGCGCAACGCATCGAGCTTGGCTGCGTAGCGGCCGTCGAGCGGCGACAGCGCGGTCAGGGGTGACAGAGCGGGGATCATGAAGCGCTGAATTGTAGGGAGCCGGCTCGACGAGCCGCCGCCCGCCAAAGGTCATCACCGCCAGTGAGCACGTGCACAGGCGTTTCTTGTCGCACGATCGCCACGCGCGAGCCGGGGGGAGTCGGGCCTGCCTGGCCCCAATGCGCACAGGGCCACGCTCTCGGCCGTGCTTCGCGCCGGATAATCGTCGGCGCAAATCGATTGCTACCTGTACTCACACTCCATGCCGCCTGTTGACGCCGCCCCCGCCCCGACCCCGCCTGCTCCCAGCGCGGGCGTGGTCGTCATCGGCCGCAACGAAGGCAGCCGCTTGCTTGCGGTGCTTCGCGAGCTGCAGCAGCAGCCCCGGCCGCTGTTGTATGTCGATTCCGGCTCCACCGACGGCAGTGCAGACAACGTGCAGGCGCTGGGCATCACGGTGCTGCGGCTCGATCCGTCGCGACCGTTTTCGGCGGCGCGGGCGCGCAACGAGGGCGCACAGGCCTTGCTGCAACAGCAGCCAGACCTGGCCTACCTGCAATTCCTGGACGGCGACTGTTTCATGGCGCCGGGCTGGCTCGATGCGGCCGAGTCGGCGCTGCGCGCCGACCCGCAGTGCGCGCTCGTGCTAGGCCACCAGAGCGAGCAACACCCGCAGGCCTCGATCTACAACCTGTTGTTCGCGCTCGAATGGCGTTCGGCCAGCGGCCCGCTGACCAACTTCGGCCACCTGATCGGCAACATGATGGTGCGACGCTCCGTGTTCGAAGCGCTCGGCGGCTTCCGGCCTGAAGTGATCGCCGGCGAGGATTCGGAATTCGGTGTGCGCGTCGGCCTGGCCGGACATGGCGCGCGCAAGCTGGACGTGCCGATGGCGCTGCACGACGCCAACGTGCATCACTTCTCGCAGTGGTGGCGTCGCGCCGTGCGCGCCGGTCACGCCATCGGCCAACGCGCACAGTTGCATGCCGCCGGGCCACTGCGCGATTGCGCCAAGGAGCGCCGCAGCACCTGGTTCTGGGGCCTGATGTCGCTGGCCCTGGTGCTCGCCGCGCCGGCTACGAAGGGCCTGTCGCTGCTGCTGCTGCTGCTGGCGGGCTGTCTTACACTGGGCTGGCGCATTGCGAAGTTTCGCTTGGGCGTCGGCGACAACCAGCGTGAAGCGCGGCTCTACGCTGCCTTCACCGTGCTGGGCAAGTACGCCAACGGACTGGGGCTGCTGAAGTACCACTTCAATCACATGCGTGGCCGCGTCCGAATCATCGAATACAAATAGTCCGACGGGGCCGGCTCGCGCTGCTCCTCGCCACCATGACACAGAAGCATCACCGCGTCGGCTTGTTGGGAGCCGGCTACATCGTCGAGGCGCATGTCAAGGCCGTGCGCGCGCTGCCGAACGCCACGCTGGCAGCCGTCTGCGACGTCTCGAAGAGCCGCGCCGAAGCCGCTGCCGCCAGCCACGGCATCCCTGGCGTCTTCACGTCGGTGCAGGACATGCTGCGCTCGGGTGTCGATGCGGTGCATGTGCTGGTACCGCCACAGTTGCACACCGACCTGGCGCGCCAGGTGCTCGAAGGCGGCGCGCATGCGCTGATCGAAAAGCCGATGGGCACGTCGGCAGCGGCCTGCCACGCGCTGGCCGATCTGGCCGAAGCCAAGGGGCTGCGCTTGGGCGTCAGCCACAACTTCCTCTTCATGCCGGCCTACGAAAAGCTGCGCGAGCACCTGCGCGACGGCACCATCGGCCGCCTGGACCACGTCTCGCTGCGCTGGCTGTACCCACTCGGCCTGGTGCAATTCGGGCCGTTCAACAACTGGATCCTGCGCGCCGAGCCGAACGTGCTGTTGGAACTCGGCTCGCACCTGGCCGCGTTCATGGTCGATCTGGTCGGCATCCCGGAAGAGCTGCACGCCATTGCGTCGAATCCGATCGACCTGCCCGGCGCGCAGCGTGTGTTCCGCCACTGGAGCGTGCTGGCGCGCAAAGGCCCGACGGGTCTGAGCTTCGAGCTGTCGGCGACGCCCGGCCAGGTCGATCGCAGCGTCAGCGTGCGCGGCCTCGCCGCCTGCGCGCGCATGGATTTCGAGCGCAACACGCTGCTGGTGGAAGAGGCCAAGGTCATCAGCGGGTTGTTCGATGCGCTGCGCCAAGGCCGCGCCAGTGGCGCGGAAATGCGGCGCCAGGCGTGGTCGAACTTCCGCCGCCAGTTCGCGGGTACCCTGAAAAAAGGCTCACAGGCCAACCCGTTCTACGACAGCGTCGGCAACGCCGTGGCAGCTTTCTACCGCGGCATCGATGCCGGCGAGCTCGACCCGCGTCTGGATGCGCGATTCGGCGCGCGCGTGATCGGCGTCTGCGAGCAGATCATGCAAAGCGCCGGTGTCGCGACGGCGTCACCGGCTGCGAAGGCCACGCCGCCAGCGGTGGCCGCGCCGAAGGCTGCGACCGTGCTCGTCATCGGCGGCACCGGCTTCATCGGCAAGCGCCTCGTGCGCGCCTTGCTCGCCGCCGGCCACGGTGTGCGCGTGCTGTCGCGCAGCATCGCCACCGCCGCCTATGAACTCGAAGGGCTGCCAGTCGAAGTGGCCGAGGGTGCGCTGCATGACGCCAAGGCTGTCGCTGCCGCGATGCAGGGCATCGACGTGGTCTACCACCTCGGCAAGGCCACCGGCCAGCGCTGGGAGGATTACCTGGAGCAGGATGTCGAGCCGACTCGCGTCGTCGCGCAATGCGCGATCGACGCTGGCGTGCGGCGCTTCATCTACACCGGCACGATCGATTCGTACGACTCGGCGCGCGACGGCTCGGTGATCGACGGCAAGACGCCGCTGGATTCGCGCATCGACACGCGCAACCTGTACGCACGCTCGAAGGCCGTTTGCGAAAGCGTGCTGATGGCTATGCACCGCGACAAGAAGCTGCCGCTGGTGATCTTCCGCCCGGGCATCGTCATCGGCGAAGGCTGCCCTCCCGCGCATTGGGGCGTGGGCATGTTCCACTCCGACAGCCGTGTGCAGTACTGGGGCGACGGCAACAACAAGCTGCCGCTGGTGCTGGTCGACGACGTGGCCTCGGCCCTCGTGCTGGCGCACAGCGCGCCGCAGATCGAAGGCCGCAACTTCCTGCTCACCGACGAGCCGCTACTGACAGCGCGCGAGTATGTGGACGCTGTGTCCGAGCACTCACAGACGCGCATGCGCGCCTCGCCGACACCGATCTGGCGCTTTGCGATGCTCGATGCTGCCAAGGAGGTGGCCAAGCACGCCATCCGCCACCCGAACCGCAAGCGCTGGAGCTATCACGACTGGGCCTGCCGCCGCCACATCGCGCGCTACGACAGCTCGTCAACCCGCGAAGCCTTGGGCTGGAAGCCCGTCGGCACGCGCGAAGCGCTGATCGAAAAAGGCATCGTCGCCGCAGTCCGAAGGTATATGCGCTGAAGTCTCGGCCCACCCACGGAGCGGCTGCGCCGCTTCCCCCTCAAGGGGGCCCCGCCAGCGGCCTGGCGAAGCCAGATCCGCGGCGGGCGCTTGGAAAATGCGCGTTGCCTGGTGTCGGTATGCTCAATGCGGACTTTCAGGAGACCGCGATGAGCACGGTGCATCAACTCAGCCACCCGCTGATCCAGCACAAACTTTCGCTGCTGCGCGACAAGACGCGCAGCACGAGCGGCTTTCGCACGCTGGTGCGCGAGATTGCGCTGTTGATGGCCTACGAGCTGACGCGCGACATGCCAACGCAGGAGGTCGAAGTCGAGACGCCGCTCGAAAAGATGCGTGGCCTCGCCATCGATGGCAAGAAGACGGTGCTGGTGCCGATCCTGCGCGCCGGCCTGGGCCTCGTCGAAGGCATGCTCGAAGTCGTGCCCGGCGCGCGCGTCGGCCACATCGGCCTGTACCGCGACCCGAAAACGCTGGCCGCGGTCGAGTACTACTTCAAGATGCCCGAACACATGAGCGAGCGCGATGCCATCGTGCTCGACCCGATGCTGGCCACCGGACACTCGGCCGCCGCCGCCGTGACCCGCCTGAAGGCCACGCGGCCACGCGGCCACGCTCGATCCGCTTCGCCTGCCTGCTCGCCGCGCCGGAAGGCATTGCGCACTTTCACGCGCATCACCCCGACGTGCCGGTGACCACCTGCGCCATCGACCGTTGCCTGAACGACCACGGCTACATCCTGCCCGGTCTCGGCGACGCCGGTGACCGCATCTTCGGCACCCAATAGAATCGATCGCACTCCACCATCGCAGGACCGTTATGAAGTTGATCGGCGCCGTCACCAGTCCGTATGTGCGCAAGGTCCGCATCGTGATGGCGGAAAAAAAGCTCGACTACCAGTTCGTGCTCGAGGACGTGTGGAACAGCGACGCCATCGTCGCTTCCAACCCGCTGGGCAAGGTGCCGTGCCTGATCATGGAAGGCGGCGAAGCGGTGTTCGACTCGCGCGTCATCGTCGAGTACGTGGACGCGCTGTCACCGGTGGGCAAACTCATTCCGGGCTCTGGCCGCGAACGCGCCGAGGTGCGGACCTGGGAAGCGCTGGCCGACGGCCTGATGGACGCCGCGCTGCTGGCGCGGCTGGAACAAACCTGGGCCGGCCGCAGCGAGGCCGAACGCTGCCAGGCCTGGATCGACCGCCAGCTCGGCAAGATTGATGCGACGCTGGCCGCCATGGCCAAGGGCCTCGGCGACAAGCCGTTCTGTGCGGGCATCCACCTCACGCTGGCCGACATTGCCGTCGGCTGCGCGCTCGGCTACCTCGATTTCCGCTTTCCGCAGATCGAGTGGCGACGGCGCCACCTGTCGCTAGCGCGGCTGGCCGACAAGCTGGCGCAACGGCAGAGCTTCATCGACTCGGCGCCGCCGAAGGGCTAAGCCGCCTGCTGGCCAGCGCCGGGCCGCCCCCAAGCGGCCAGCACTCCCCTCGGGGGACGCGAGCGCAGCGAGCTAGGGGCTGACAATTTGCCAAGTCTGGCTGCTCGACTGCGGCCAGTACACGCGGTACACGTTGTGCGGCCAATCGGTCTCGCCTTGCATTGCGGCGAGCAGCGACCCTGGCTTGACGAACGGCAGCAGGTTGGCAAGCAGCTTGACTTCCTGCTCGCCAGTGCGGCGCACGATGTGGCGCGCGCTGATCTCGTTCGGGTGCTTCAGGCCGGCGGCCTGCACCATCTCCTTGAGCGCTTCGAGCGTCTGCTCGTGAAAGCGCCAGACACGTTCGGCCTTGGTCTGCACGACCAAGGCTTTCTGGCGCTGCGGGTCTTGTGTCGTCACGCCCGTCGGGCAGTGACCGGTGTGACAGGCCTGGGCTTGAATGCATCCGAGCGCGAACATGAAGCCGCGCGCCGAGTTGCACCAGTCTGCGCCCAGGGCCATCAGGCGCGCAATGTCGAACGAGCTGATGACCTTGCCGGCCGCACCGAGCTTGACGCGCTCGCGCAGGTTCAAGCCCACCAGCGTGTTGTGGACGAGCAGCAGGCCCTCCTGCAACGGCGCGCCGACATGGTCGGTGAACTCCAGCGGCGCGGCGCCGGTGCCGCCCTCGCCGCCATCGATGACGATGAAGTCTGGCAGCAGTTGCGTCTCCAGCATCGCCTTGGACAGCGCGAACCATTCCCACGGGTGGCCGATGCACAGCTTGAAGCCAACCGGCTTGCCGCCCGACAGCTCGCGCAGGCGGGCGATGAACTGCAGCATCTCAATCGGCGTGTTGAAAGCGCTGTGCCGCGCCGGACTGATGCAATCCTGACCCTCGGGGACACCGCGCGCCGCGGCAATTTCCGCGGTCACCTTCGCCCCTGGCAGCACACCGCCGTGGCCGGGCTTGGCGCCCTGCGACAGCTTGAGCTCAATCATTTTGACCTGCGGGTCGCAGGCGTTCTCGGCGAACTTGTCGGCGTTGAACGTGCCGTCGGCATTGCGGCAGCCGAAGTAGCCCGAACCGATCTCCCAGATCAGGTCGCCGCCCTTGGCGCGGTGGTGCACGCTGATCGAACCTTCGCCGGTGTCGTGAGCAAAGCCGCCGCGCTGGGCGCCCTCGTTCAACGCCAGGATCGCATTGGCCGACAGCGCACCGAAGCTCATGGCCGAGATGTTGAAGACGCTGGCGTTGTAGGGTTGCGTGCATTGCATGCCCCCGACGCTGATGCGGAAGTCATGGCTCGCCACGACGGTCGGTGCAATCGAATGGTTGATCCATTCGAACCCAGGCTGGCCGACATCGAGCTGCGTGCCAAACGGCCGCTTGTCCTGCTGCCCCTTGCTGCGCTGATAGACCAGCGAGCGCTGCTGGCGCGAGAACGGCGCCGCCTCACGGTCGCTCTCGATGAAGTACTGGCGGATCTCCGGGCGGACAAACTCGAGCAGAAAACGAAAGTGCCCGATCACCGGGTAGTTGCGAAGCACCGAATGCCGCGTCTGCCGCGTGTCGCGAAAGCCCAGGCCGACGAGGAACAAGAACACCAGCGCCCAGGCGCCGCCGAAACCGAACGCCACCGAAGTGAATGCAGCAAGCAGGGCCAGCACCGCACACAGGAACCAGGCGGTGTAGCGCACGGGGAAGTGCGCATCGAGTCGGGTCAGCCAGTCGTGCATCGGGATGTCTCCTTGGGCGCGCGATGGTAGCTGCCGGTGCGCGCTGCCGATGCGTCGAACAGGGCCACTTAGCCAGTTCAATCCACAGTCTTCCGGCAGGGCCTCGAATTGCCCGCGCTGTCACCAGCGATTCACAAAATAATGCTTCGAATCGTGGGCGCGTGGGGCCGCCGATTGCGTCCATGTTCAGCCGTCGAACGACACCTCAACAGCGGACTTGAAGTTCGACCGAGCGTGCTTCGTCGAGGGGCGTCGCTATACTTTCTGCTGTCAGCGCCGATTTGCACCAGCTTGCGGGCGCTTAAACAAATTCCGCTAAACAGGCCCATGGAAAATTTCGACGCGGTTGGCACCGTCAGCGCACAACAGATGCTTTTCAGCGAGCCGCTGCCGCTGAAGAGCGGTGCCACGCTCGCCGGCTACCAGCTCACCTACGAAACCTACGGCGCGCTCAACGCCGACAAGAGCAACGCCGTGCTGGTCTGCCACGCGTTGAACGCCTCGCACCATGTGGCGGGGGTCGATGCGGCCGGCGCCACCGGCTGGTGGGACAACCTCGTCGGCCCCGGCAAGCCGCTCGACACCGAGCGCTTCTTCGTCATCGGCGTCAACAACCCGGGCTCGTGCTTCGGCTCGACCGGGCCGATGCATGTCAATCCGGCGACGGGCAAACCGTATGGCGCCGACTTCCCGGTCATCACCGTCGAAGACTGGGTCGATGCGCAGGCACGCTTGATCGATCGCCTGGGCATCACGCAACTCGCGGCCGTGCTCGGCGGCAGCCTGGGTGGCATGCAGGCGCTGGCCTGGACGCTGCGCTATCCGGATCGCATCCGCCATTGCATTGGCGTGGCGACCGCGCCGAACCTGTCGGCAGAGAACATCGCCTTCAACGAGATCGCGCGCCGCGCCATCATCACCGACCCCGATTTTCACGGCGGCCACTTCTACGCGCACGGTGTGGTGCCGCGCCGCGGTCTGACGATCGCGCGCATGATCGGCCACGTCACGTACCTGAGCGACGACGTGATGGGCACGAAGTTCGGCCGCAAGCTGCGCAACGGCAACGGCGCGCTGAGCTTCGGCTACGACGTCGATTTCGAGATCGAGAGCTACCTGCGCTACCAGGGCGACAAGTTCAGCGACTACTTCGACGCCAACACCTACCTGCTGATCACACGCGCGCTCGACTACTTCGACCCCGCTTCGGCGCACGGCGGCGACCTGGCGCGCACCTTTGCCGAGGTCAAGGCGCAGTTCCTGCTGGTCAGCTTCACCACCGACTGGCGCTTCTCGCCGGCGCGCTCGCGCGAGCTCGTCAAAGCCTTGGTGACCAACCGGCATCGCGTCAGCTACGCCGAGATCGCGGCGCAACACGGCCACGATGCCTTCCTGCTCGACGATGCGCGCTACCACGGCGTGCTCGCCACCACCTTCGATCGCATCGCGGCCGAGTTCACGACGACAAACCGACAATGAAAACCACTCTATTCCTGAGCGTTCTGTCACTCGCCCTCACCGCTTGTGCCAGCGGCGAGAAGAGCGTTCGCGACGCGGCCACCACCCCGCTGTCGGACTTGAACGTCGTGCGCGCCGAGATCCCGCCTGTGCTCGCCACGGCGCAGAAGGCGCCGTACGCCGTGCCGGCCGACAAGAGTTGCACCGCGCTCGGCGCCGAGGTACAGGCGCTCGATGCCGCTCTCGGCGCCGACCTCGACACGCCCGTCACAGGCTCGAACCCGAGCCTGATCGAACGCGGCGCCAGCGACGCCCTGCGCAATGCTGCGCAAGGCGTGATCCCGTTTCGCGGCTGGGTGCGCAAGCTGACCGGCGCCGAGCGCTACTCGCGCGAGGTCGCCGCGGCGATTGCGGCGGGCACGATCCGGCGCGCGTACCTGAAGGGCATCGGCGCAGCGGCCGGCTGTACCGCCCCGGCTGCGCCACGCATCTGAAAGCAAGATGAGCGAACGCCGCGACCTCGACGTGATTGCCGACCTGGTGCCGGCCGGCGCGCGCGTGCTCGACCTCGGCTGCGGCAGCGGCGAACTGCTTGCGCACCTGGTCAGACACAAAGGCTGCAGCGGCTACGGCATCGAGATCGATGATGCGAACCTGCGCGCGGCAATGGCGCGCGGCATCGACGTCCTGCAGTTGAACCTCGAAGAGGGGTTGGCCATGTTCGGCGACGCCAGCTTCGACGTCGTGCTGCAGCTCGACACGCTGCAGCACCTGCGCAATGCCGAGAAGATGCTGGTCGAAACCGCACGCGTCGGCCGCATTGGCATCGTCAGCTTTCCGAACTTCGCGCATTGGCCGAACCGCCTGGCCGTGATGCGCGGGCGCATGCCGGTGACCAAGGTGCTGCCCTACCAGTGGTACGACACGCCCAACATCCGCGTCGGCACGCTGGCCGACTTCGACATGCTGGCACGCAAGAACGGCCTGTCGATCCTCGACAGCTTCGGGCTGCGCGACGGCAAGCCCGTTCGCTTCTGGCCGAACGCGCGCGCCAGCGTGGCGGTCTTCAAATTCGAGCGCCGCTGAGTATCGTCGCATGCCGGAGCCGCTGACCACTACCGACGGACTCCAACTCGCCCGCGCTGCCTGGCCCGCAACGGGCACGCCTCGCGGCACCGTGCTGATCGTTCACGGTCTCGGTGAGCACTGCGAGCGCTACGTGCGGCTCGCGGCCGACCTGACCGCTTCCGGGTGGCTGGTGCACAGCTACGACCAACGCGGCCACGGCGCTTCCGAAGGTGCGCGCGGCGACATCGCCACACCGACAAGCCTGCTCGACGACCTGGAATCGATGCTCGACACCTTGCACGAGGAGGCCGTGCCTCGCCCGCTGGTGCTGCTCGGTCACAGCATGGGCGGTGCGGTCGCTGCGCGTCTGCTCACCGATGGCAGCCACACTGGCGTCGATGCCGATGTTGATGCGCTCGTGCTGTCGTCACCGGCGCTGGACCCGGGCATGAACCCCCTGAAAAGGCTTCGCCTGGCGCTCGGTGCGCACCTGTTGCCGCATCTGGCGGTGAGCAACGGCCTGTCGCCGCTGTGGATCAGCCGCGACCCGCAGGTCGTGCGCAACTACGCCGACGACACGCGCGTGCACAACCGCATGACGCCGTTGCTGGCACGCTTCATCGTCGACGCGGGTCGCCAGGTGATCGCGCGCGCCGCGCAGTGGCGCACGCCGACCTTGCTGTTGTGGGCCGGCGCCGACCGCTGCGTCTCACCGCGCGGCAGCGCGGCCTTCGCTGCGGCGGCGCCGAAAGACAGGGTGCAGACGCGCTGCTTCAATGGGTTGGCGCACGAAATCTTCAACGAACCCGAGCGCGACTTCGTCGTCGGTGCGTTGATCGATTTCTTGAGGAAGCTGCCGTCAGTTCCGGCGCGTTGACTCGCCACCGGCTCCAGAGGGCTCGATGCTGCGCAGCTTCGACGCATAAATCTCGCGTTCACGAACCGTGACGCTGTTGCGCATCGCGACATCGAGGTGCTTGCGCGCCTGCTCTACATCGCCCAGACCGTAGAGCGAGACGGCGAGCCAGAAATGGAACTCGTGATAGTCCGGGTCGCGCTTCATCTCGCGCAAAAGATGGTCGCGCGCGACGGCGTACTGGCCGGCCTTGGCGGCGGCCACGCCTTGATCGAAATGCGCAAACGGCGGGTCGCGCTCCAGCGCCGCCAGCCGCTGCTGGAACAGTGCCGACTCGGCAGCGCGCCCTTGCTGCCGCAATAGCTGCGCCACATTTTGCAAAGCCGCCTTGTGGTTGCCGTCACGGGCCACGGCTTCGCGGTAGGCGCGCTCGGCGGCGACGGACAAGCCCCGCCGCTGGTAGATCACCCCCAGGGTGTTGTAGGCACCGGCATAGCTCGAGTCCTGGATCACAGCCTCGCGTGCATGGGCATAAGCGTCGTCGATCGCACCACGCACCAGGTACTCGGCGGCGCGGTTGTTCATGAACATCGACAGGATCGTCGCTTCGCTGACCACGTGCAGGGCTTGGCCACGGCCGACAGGCAACGTGCCGAAATCGATGCGCAACTGTCCATCACCGTCAGAGCCCGCAACACGATCGACCAGACGCTTGGCCACGGTGATGTTGACGTGGCCGTTGACGAACGACAGGTCGCCGCTGCGGCTCCAGGTTTCGTGGCCGGTCAGCGCCTGGAAGGCGATCGGCAGTTGCAGGTGGCGTGCCAAGGCGGCGGTCATCACCACCAGCGACAGGCAGTTGCCGGCGCGCGCCTCGAAGGCCTCGGCGGCATTGCGTGTCAGCTCGGCGTCGTACTCCAGCCGCAGCTGTGCCTTGGTGTGCAGAGCCTCGACCAGCGCACGTTGCGGGCCCATCTGGCGGATCGACGACGCGATGTCGCGCTCGAGGTAGTTGCGCATCTCGAGACTGAGCGCGAACACAGCGTTGGCATCGGGAACATGCTTCGGCGCTGCGAATGCGGCGTCTTCGAACAGGCCCGACGGCGGCCGTGGCACGTCGGGCGCCGTCGTCGCACATGCGCCGAGCAGCAGCGCAAGCACCAGGGTCAGCACACGGTTTGCGAGCATGTCTTCATGGTAGGCCGACGGAACCCGATTTCCAAGTCGTGGTGCGCCCTAAACTGCGCGCCTTCCTCACGGGAAAATGCGCACCATGAATCACCCGCTGAACACGCAAGCGCTGTCCACCTTCACCGACCGCCTGTGGGACGACGAGATCGTGCCGGCGCTGCACCGCTACATCGAAGTGCCGGCGAAGAGCCCGATGTTCGATGCCGATTGGGCCAGGAACGGCTACGTGGACCGCGTCGTGCGCGACGCCGCGGCCTGGGTCGAGGGCAAGAAGCTCGCCGGGCTCAAGCTGGAAGTGGTTCGCCTGGAAGGCCGCACGCCGGTGATCCTGTTCGAGATCCCGGCGACAAAAGCCGGATCGACCGACACCGTGCTGCTCTATGGCCACCTCGACAAGCAGCCCGAGTTCAACGGCTGGCGCAACGATCTGGGGCCGTGGACGCCGAAGTACGAAGACGGCAAGTTGTACGGCCGCGGCGGTGCCGACGACGGCTATGCGGTGTATGCCTCGCTGGCCGCGATCATGGCGCTCGATGCACAGAAGATCCCGCGCCCGCGCTGTGTCGGCCTGATCGAGTCTTGCGAAGAAAGCGGCTCGTTCGACCTGCCGCACTACCTGGAAGCGCTGAAGCCGCGGCTGGGCAATGTCAGCCTCGTCGTCTGCCTCGACTCCGGCGCTGGCAACTACGATCAGTTGTGGCTGACGACCAGCCTGCGCGGCATGGTCAGTGGCGTGTTGAAAGTCGAAATCCTCACCGAGGGCGTGCACTCGGGCGACGCCAGTGGTCTCGTGCCGTCATCGTTCCGCATCATGCGTCAGGTGCTGGACCGGCTCGAAGACAGCCAGACCGGCGAGCTGCTGCCACAGAGTTTTCATTGCGACGTGCCGGCGAGCCGCTTCAAGGAAGCACAGGCGGCAGGAGCGATCCTCAAGGACGAGGTCTACAAGCGCTTCCCCTGGGCCTGCGGCGCCGACGGCGGATTTGCGTTGCCGACGACCACCGACCCGGCGCAGGCGCTGATCAATCGCACCTGGAAGCCGACGCTGTCGGTGACCGGCGTCGACGGCTTCCCGGAAATGACCAGCGCCGGCAACGTGCTGCGGCCCTACACCGCGTTCAAGCTGAGCCTGCGCCTGCCGCCGCTGGTCGATGGCCACGACGCCTCGATGAAACTGAAGCAGCTGCTCGAAGACAACGCGCCCTACAACGCCAAGGTCACCTTCCACCCGGACGGCCGCGCCGGCCAACTCGGCGCCACCGGCTGGAGCGCGCCCGAGATCGCGCCGTGGCTGCATGACGCGCTGAACAACGCCTCGACCGCGCAGTTCGGCGCGCCGGTGGGCTACATCGGCCAGGGCGGCACGATCCCGCTGATGAGCATGTTGGCCAAAGGATTCCCGAAGGCGCAGATGATGGTCTGCGGCGTGCTCGGCCCGAAGAGCAACGCGCACGGCCCCAACGAGTTCCTGCATGTGCCGTATGGCAAGAAGCTGACCGCGAGCGTGGCACAGGTGATGGCGGCTTGTCCCTGATGGTGTTGTCTTGTCCTGTTTGCGGGTCGGAAGGCCGGCACGCCAGAACGATGCCGGTCGATGCCAAGACCTTCCAGCCGACCCCGCATGGCCGTGTGCATTGCTGCAGCGCCTGCCGCTTCGAGTACATCGCGCCGCGGCCGACGCCGCAGGAGACGGCGAGCTTCTACGACATCGGCGGCTACTACACACAGGGTGACTTCGGTCAAGCGCCGCAGGTCAGTCCACCGAGCGTGCTGTCGCGGCTGCGCAATCACCTTGCCTGGCGTGTCGATCGCAGTGACGACCTGATCGACGTGATCACACGGCGGCTGCCGCAAGGGGCATCGATCGTCGACATCGGCAGCGGCGACGGCTCGCAACTGCGGCTGCTGTCGCAGCGCGGCTTTCGCATGACCGGTGTCGAGCGGGATACGAAAAGCGTGTCGCTGCAAGGCGCGCACGCAAAGGTCTTCGAAGGCTCGGCCGAAGCGCTGCCGCAGCAGTTGCCGCAAGGCAGCTTCGATGCGGTGATGTTCAAGCAGGTGCTGGAACATCTGGTGGGCCCGGTGCACGCTCTTCGCAACGCCGCGCTGCTGCTCAAGCCCGGTGGCGTGATGTTCATCGAGGTGCCGAACAACGAGAGCGCTATCGCGCAGCAATCCGGCCTGGCGTGGGAGCACATGGACGTTCCGCGGCACATCAACTTCTTCAACCTGGAGACGTTGCAAGCCACGGCACGCGGTGCCGGCCTCGCGGTCGAGGACTCGTTCTTCAACGAGTACTGCCGCTACTTTGCCGATGGCTACATCGCCCTCGAACAGCGCATCTTCGACCATCTCGGCGGCGCCGGCCCGGCGCTGCGCAACTCGTCCGTGCGTTCTTGGCGCCTGCTGTGGAAGACGGCTTGGGCAGCGCCGCGCCTCAAGTACGACTGCGTCGGCGTCGTCGCGGTGAAGACGGCCTGACCAGGCTCAGAGCGTCAGCGGCAAGTCACGCAAGCGCTTTCTCGTCAGCGCGAACAGCGCATTGGCCACGGCCGGCGCGATCGGCGGCGTGCCGGGCTCGCCGACGCCACCTGGATGGCGCTCGCTGGGCGCGATGTGCGTTTCAATGTGCGGCGTGTCTTTCAAGGCCAGCAGCGGGTAGTCGGGGAAGTTGCGCTGCTGGACGACACCGGCTTCGATGTCGATGCGGCCGTGCAGCGCTGCGGTGAGGCCGACCCCCGAGTCGGGCGCGCCGGCCGGCTGTTCGCGCCAATCGACTTGCAGCGCGTCGGCGCCGCGCCGCAGCCGAACTTGGTGCGCGGTGAGGTTCAGTTCATCGCGCAGGAGCCACAGCAGCGGCATCTGCGGATCGGCATCGAGTTCGACCGGTTGGTCGTTGATCGTCAACTGCATCATCTCGCCTCAGCCTAGGCGAACGAAGCGCACCGTCCTGAGCAGGCGCGTCCATAGCGTCAGTCGACTTTCGCACCCGAAGCCTTGACGACCTTGGCCCACTTCGCCGTCTCGGCAGCGATGTGGCGCACGAACTCGGCGCTGGTCATGCCGCTGGGCACCGCACCCTGCGACTGCAGGCGTTCCTTGATCGCCGGCGAGCCCAGCGCCTTCGCGGTCTCGGCCTGCACGCGGTTGACGATGTCCATCGGCGTGCCGGCCGGCGCGAGCAGGCCGAACCACGAGCTGGCCTCGTAGCCCTTCAGCGCGGCGCCGCCGGCTTCCTCGACTGTCGGCAACTCGGGCAATGCCGAAGAGCGCGTGGCGCTGGTCACGGCCAGCGCCTTCAGCCGGCCCGACTTGATGTGAGGCAGTGACGACGGCAGGTTGTCGAACATCAGGTCGGTGTTGCCCGAAATGAGGTCGATCAATGCCGGACCCGACCCACCGTACGGCAGGTGCAGCATGAAGGTGCCGGTCATGGCCTTGAACAACTCGGCGGCCAGATGGATCGAGGTGCCGTTGCCCGAGCTGGCCACGTTCAGCTTGCCCGGGCGTTTGCGCGCGAAGTCGATCAGCGTGGCCACGCTGTCGATGCCGTTCTGCTGCGCATGCACCGGGTTCATCACCAGCACGTTCGGCACGCCCGCCACCAGCGTCACCGGCACGAAGTCCTTGACGTGGTCGTACGGCATCTTCGAGTACAGCGACGGGTTGATGGCGTGCGTGCCCACCGTGCCCATGAGGAAGGTGTGTCCGTCGGGCGAAGCCTTGGCCACGTCAGCGGCACCGTTGTTGCCACCGGCGCCGGGCTTGTTCTCGACGAGCACCGGCTGGCCGAAGGCGCGCTGCAACTCCGGTGCGAGCGCGCGGGCGAGGATGTCGGTGGTGCCGCCGGCCGCGAACGGCACGACGATGCGCACGGCTTTGGCCGGCCAAGTGGTTTGCGCGGTCGAGGCCAGCGGCAACAGGGCAGCGCCAAGCACGATGCGTCGTCGATCGACATGAAGCGGGTTCATCGCAGGTTCTCCTCGCACGGCAGTGCGCGGCAGTCTAGCGGCTAAGGTGCTGTCTGCGCTTCACAGCGCGCAGCAAAAAAGACGGGGAGCGGGACGTTAGTTGGCACCGATGCGCTCTCCTCACCAGCGCCGCGCCCGCCCCCCTTTGGACGTCAACCTTGGGTCCGAAACCTTCGATGACGTTGCGGGCTTGTAGTTGGTTTTCTGTTCAGCCGCGCTTGAAGAAAAAGCAAAGTTGCGCCGGCGAGTGTGCCGACTGCAAGACGCGCGGTGTCGTGACGGACTTGGCGGCGGTCGGCTTTTGTGTGTTCGCAGATGCTGCGGCGGCAGCGGCCACCGCCATCGCGGCGGCAGCGGACTTTGCGATCGGGCGGGAATGCAGAACCATGCTGTGCTCCTCGGCTCTCAGTCGGCCGCGAGCGCAAGTGCAGCGCGGCCGATCCATTGCGACAGATCGGCGCCTGACGGCAAGCGCGCCGCTCCATTCGACAGACGAAGCAGCGACGACGACCCCCGCGGCGTGCGCGCGGCCGCAGCGCGAAGGCGTTGCGGCGTGAGCATCGGGCGGGAAGTGGTCTGTCGCATGTTCGGTCTTTCGATTCAGTCGTCTTGTGATCGTGGAGAGCACGGTGCCACGTGGGCACGCGATGGAGGTGCAGCTTTCATGCCATGGCCGGCGATGCCCTGCGATGTGAGGTCGTTCACGAAGCGGCATGCACGCACAGACGCAGCGCGCAAGGCGCACAACATCGCGATACAACGCGATCAAACTTCGGCGGTGTTCGCGCGAGTGCGCGACGGTCAGATGGGCGTAGCCACTGCGCGGTAACCGCGTGGGATGGCCGCGAGCAGCCGCTGCGTGTACGCCTCGCGCGGCGCGGCGAGGATTTGCGCCGCACTCGCCTGCTCGACGACGACGCCATCTTTCATCACCAACACCTCGTCGCTGATGAAGCGCACCACCGCCAGGTCGTGGCTGATGAAGACATAGGCCAGGCCGAACTCGTCCTGCAGGTCTTTGAGCAGGTTCAGCACCTGCGCCTGCACCGAGACATCGAGTGCCGACACGGCTTCGTCGAGCACCAATACCTCCGGGTTCAACGTCAGCGCGCGCGCGATGGCGATGCGCTGGCGCTGGCCGCCGGAGAACTCGTGCGGGTACTTGCCGAAGGCGCTGCCATCGAGGCCGACCTTGCCGAGCAGCACGCGTGCTTTTTCCTCACGCACTGCCGTCGAGTCGCCGATGCGGTGAATCTCCATCGGCTCCAACAGCGTCTGGCCGATCGTGAAGCGCGGGTTCAGGCTCGCGTACGGGTTCTGGAACACGACCTGGATGCGGCGGCGCATCGGCTGGCGCTCGCTGTCGGAGAGGGTCAACAAGTTCTTGCCGCCGAAGATCGCCTCGCCCGACATCGGGCCGGTGTTGCTCTCGTGCAGGCGCAGCAGCGACAGCCCCATCGTCGTCTTGCCCGAACCGGATTCGCCGACGACGCCGAGCGTGTGACCCTTGCGTAGCTGGAACGTGACGTTCTGCACGGCCTTGAATTCGCGGCGGCCGAACAAGCCTTCCTTGATCCAGAAGCTCTTGTTGAGGCCCTTGACTTCGAGCACCACCGGCGCGCTCGGGTCTTTGGGCTTGGCGTATTCTTGCGGTGCGCGGCCGGCGATGTGATCGTCGATCACCGTCAGCCGCGCCGGATGCCGGTCCAGGCTCGGCCGGCAGGCCAGCAGCGCCTGCGTGTAGGCGTCTTTCGGCGTCGAGAAGATGCCGGCCAC
The DNA here is from genome assembly GCA_031413095.1 of Burkholderiales bacterium. Taxonomy (GTDB): domain Bacteria; phylum Pseudomonadota; class Gammaproteobacteria; order Burkholderiales; family Burkholderiaceae_C; genus CADEEN01. The sequence continues at coordinate 29,629 of JANOEG010000346.1, forward strand.
CGGACCCTGCTCGCGCAGGATGCCGTGGCGCATCACCAGCACTTCGTCGGCGATCTCGCCCACCAGGCCCAGGTCGTGGCTGATGAAGAGCACGCTCATGCGGTGCTTCTGCTGCAGCGTGGCGATCAGCTCGAGGATCTGGCGCTGGATCGTCACATCGAGCGCAGTCGTCGGCTCGTCTGCAATCAGCAGCTTGGGCTCGCAGGCCAGCGACATCGCAATCATCTCGCGCTGCTGCTGGCCGCCTGAGAGCTCGTGCGGGTAGGCGTTCAGGCGACGCTTCGGCTCCGGCATGCCGACTTCGATCAGGCACTGCTCGGCACGCTCCAGCGCGGCGCGCTTGCCCATCTTCATGTGCTTGATCAGCGGCTCTATGAGCTGATCGCCGACGGTGAACACCGGGTTCAGCGACTGCATCGGGTCCTGGAAGACGCAGGCGATCTCCTTGCCACGCAAGAGCTGCAACTCGGCCAGCGGCGTCTGCAGCAGGTCCTTGCCCTGCCAAAGAATCTTGCCGCTGCGCTCGGCGTTGTCGGGCAGCAGGTTCAGGATCGACATCGCGGTGACGCTCTTGCCTGAGCCGGACTCACCGACCAACGCGACCGTGGTGTTCTCTTCGATGTCGAACGTCACGCCCTTGACGGCCTCCGCGCGCTGCATCACGCCGTTGACCTTGCCCATGCGGAAGGCGACGCGCAGGTCCTGAATGGAAAGCAACGTCATTCCAGACCCCTCAACTTCGGATCGAGCGCATCGCGCAACGCATCGGTCATCAACGAGAACGCGGTCACGAACACCGCCATGAACAGCGTTGCCGCGGCGAGTTGCCACCAGTGGCCGAGGATCAGTTCGCTCTGCGCTTCGGCCAGCATCGTGCCCCAGGACACGTCATCGACCCCGACACCGAGGCCGAGGTACGACAGGATCACTTCGGCCTTGATGAAGCCGACGACGAGGATGCTCATGCGCACCAGCACGACGTGGCTGACGTTGGGCAGGATGTGCGTGAAGATGCGGCTCCACACCGAGGCGCCAATGGCTTCTGCCGAGCGCACGTACTCGCGGCTGCGGTGCTTGATGAATTCCGATCGCACCTGTCTGTACAAGCCCGACCAGCCGGTGAGGCCGAGGATCAGCACCACGGTGCCGATGCCGCGGCCGAACACGGCTGCAAAGGCGAAGATCAACAGGATGCCGGGGATGGCTTCGAAGACGTTGTAGAGCCACTCCAGGAAGTCGCCGACCTTGCCGCCGAAAAAGCCCGACAGCGCGCCAAGCAGCGTGCCAATCAGCGTCGCCACCAGGGCGGCCATGACGCCGACGAAGACAGAGACCTGCGTGCCCTTGACGGCCTTCGACCAGACATCGCGGCCGAAACGGTCGCCACCCATCGGCAACGTCTCGGCCTTGATGACTTCTTCGGTCTTGAACTTGGCGGCGCGCTCGTCCCACTCCTTGTACTTCGGCGCCAGCGGGTCGATCGCCGAGAGATCGACGTTCGGGCCTTTCGGAACTTCGATGACGCCGATGGCTTCCGGTGGCCGCGGGCCAAGTAACGTCGGCGGCGCGTTGGCCACGCCAACTTCCTTCTGCCAGTTGTTGGCGACGAAGCCGAGCGCGGCGAACAGGATCAGCAACAGGAAGGCCACGACGATGACCGCCGACACCATGCCGACACGGTCGCGCTTGAAGCGCAGCCACGCCGAGTGCCAGACGCCCTCGCTGCGTTCACCTTGTCCTGCCAGAGCGCCAGTGTGCAGGACGGCGCTCATTTGAGGACCACCCGCGGATCGACGACCTTGAACAGCACATCGACGATGAGGTTGATCAGCATCGTGAT